>NZ_JHVL01000004.1 GCF_000620125.1 Clostridiisalibacter paucivorans DSM 22131
CTTTTTACTTTCTTTAGGCTCTTTACTTTACCACTAAGCGATTCACTCCAAATCATAATAAAGATTTGGGTTCTCTGCTTATTCCATCAACTACTAACCACTAACTAATATCTACTAACTTCCTTTTTACTTTCTTTAGACTCTTTACTTTACCAACATTCATCTATATTATAAGATAAGTCTTCCATTTCATGGGTCTTGTCTCGTAACATAAGGTTTATAACCGATTGTTTAACATCCTTATTTTCATAAAGCACCCCAAATATTTCTTCGGTTATAGGCATTTTTACTTTGTATTTTTTTGAGAGCATATATGCTGATTTAGTAGTCTTTATGCCTTCCACTACCATGCCGATATCATTTATGGCCTCATTCATACTCATTCCTTGGCCAATTTTTATACCTGCCCTTCTATTTCTACTATGCATACTTGTACAAGTAACAATCAAATCACCTATACCTGAAAGTCCACCAAATGTTCTTATATTTGCTCCCATCTTTATACCCAATCGAGAAATTTCATGAATCCCTCTATTCATCAAAGCTGCTTTAGTATTATCTCCATATCCTAATCCATCAGATATACCTGCCCCTAAAGCAATTACATTTTTTAGTGAACCACCTAATTCTACCCCTATAACATCAGGGTTAGTATATACTCTAAATTTAGGAGTCATAAATATATCTTGAACATATTCAGCTACTTCTTTTTTTTCAGAAGCTACTACTATAGTAGTAGGCATATCTCTAGCCACTTCCTCAGCGTGAGACGGTCCTGATAATACAGCATATTTTGCATCTGGAACAATTTCTTTTGCTATTTGAGATACCGTATCTAAAGTATCATTTTCTATACCTTTTGCTACATTAACCAAAACTTGGTCTTTATTAATATTTTCTTTTATCGTATCTAAAATTGACCTTACTCCATGGCTTGGTACAGCTAAAACTATTACGGACTTATTAGTTGTAGCTTCTAATAAATCATCTGTTATTCCTACATTTTCAGGTATAACTACTCCCGGTAGATAATTTACATTTTCCCTAGTTTTTATTATATTTTCACACTTCTTTTTATCTCTCAACCACATATCAACTGAATATCCTTTTTTAGCCAAAGAAATAGCTAGAGCCGTTCCCCAACTACCTCCGCCTAATATACCGATTTCTTCTTTCATCTCTAATCACGCCCCCAATTATTTGATGTTATTTGGCCTTCTGTCCAAGTTTTGACTCCTTACCATGGGTTAATCTATATATATTAGTTCTATGTCTAAAAATAGCTAAAACAGACACTATTATAGAAAATATCAAAAAATTAATATCAAAGGGTCTCATAGTCAATAGACCAACAAAGGGAAGTATTCCTACTCCTGTCACAGATCCTAGAGATACATACTTGGTTTTTATAACTAATGCTAATCCTACTAAGATACAAATTAAAGCAGTTATAGGACTAATAACCATTACTGAACCTATACTAGTAGCTATGCCCTTTCCACCCTTAAATTTTAACACCACAGGCCAATCATGACCTATTATAACAAAAACTGCTGCAATAAGAGCTCCATAATATCCGTATATACCTCTACCTATAGCTACAGCTAACACACCTTTCAAAGCATCAACTAAAAATGTCATCCCTGCTACCTTAGCCCCTAAAACTCTTAAAGTATTTGTTGCTCCTGCATTACCACTTCCATGCTTTCTTATATCTATTTTACCAAAAACCTTACCAAATATATAAGATGGTGATATATTACCTATAAAATAAGAAATAAGGACAACCAAAAATACTTTTTCCACGCTAGTCTCTCCTCTCTCTAAATTCGAATCGAATAGGAGTACCTTCAAAACCAAAAGAATCTCTAATTTTATTTTCTAAATACCTCTGATATGAAAAATGCATAAGTTCCTTATCATTGATAAAAATAACAAATTTGGGAGGCTTAACCCCTGCTTGAGTACCATAATATATTTTCAATCTCCTCCCTTTGTCTGAAGGTGGTTGATTTAGTAATACGGCTTCTCCAATTATATCGTTAAGTACACCAGTGGTTATTCTCATAGAGTTATTATTATTTACTGTTTTTATCAATTCTATTATCCTATTAACCCTTTTACCCGTCAATGCCGATATAAACAATACAGGTGCATAAAGCATAAAGGACAATCCATTTCTAACATCTTTTTCAAAATCTAAATAAGTTCTATTATTTTTTTTAACTAAGTCCCATTTATTTACAAGTACAATAGATGCCTTACCATTTTCATGGGCAAATCCTGCTATTTTTTTATCTTGCTCTGTAAGTCCCTTAGTAGCATCTATAACTATTAGGCATACATCTGCCCTTTCTATAGCGGTCAATGCCCTTATAACACTATATTTTTCTACATTTTCACTTACCTTACTTTTCCTTCTTATACCAGCTGTATCAATAAATACAAACCTATCTTCTCCCACATCAAAAGCCGTGTCAATGGCATCTCTTGTAGTGCCTGGTATATCACTTACTATTACTCTATCTTCACCTAAAATAGTATTTATCAATGAAGATTTACCTGCATTGGGTTTGCCAATCACAGCTACTTTTATAATATCTTCATCATAATCAGTATCCTTGTCTTCTGGAAAATATTTTATTACTATATCGAGTAAATCTCCTATACCATATCCATGACTAGCAGATATATTTACTGGCTCTCCCAATCCCAATTCGTAAAAATCATAATAAGAATCTGGTATTTTATTGGAATCCAATTTATTACATACCAATATAACATTTTTCCCAGATTTTCTCAACATGTTTCCTACCTCTATATCTGTTGAAGTAAGCCCTTCTAGCCCATCAACTAAGAACAATATAACATCTGATGTTTCTATGGCCATTTCCGCCTGTCTTTTCATCTGAGAAAGTATAATGTCGTCATTATCTGGCTCAATACCCCCTGTATCTATTAGTGTATAATAATTATTTAACCATTCTCCCTCTGCATAAATCCTATCTCTAGTAACCCCAGGTTTATCCTCTACTATTGCTATTCTTTTACCTGCTAATCTATTAAATAATGTTGACTTACCTACATTTGGTCTTCCAACTATAGCAACTACAGGTCTGCTCATACCATCACCTCTTTCATTTAAATAACACCATCTTAATATTTACTTAATCAAATCTTTTACAAATAGATCTACAAATTTTTCACCATTGACCTCTGCAATTATTACATTAGTTTGTAACTTTTCTTCTAACTCTTTAACAGTAATATCATCTAAAAATATATCTTCTCCACTCTTTAACATTGAACGAGGAATAATTATGCCATCCTTAAGATCATAATCCTTAACTTGCATAAAAATATCCTTTCCCGTGACAAGGCCGGATACAGTTACAGAATGTCCAAAAAAATCGTTTTTTATAGCTTTAACATCTAAAGAAAGACCTGAAAAGCTATTTTCCATCTTTACAGCAATTTTTTTAATAAATTCAAATGCAGATACTCCAGTAATCAATAGATAACTTTTAGCTTTGTTCAAATTAATCTTTTCATCCTTTAATACCTTTTTAATTTCCATATCAAAATTTCTAATAAGACCTACTCCATTTTCTATCTGAGGAAACCCTTCATATTGTTCTACTTTAGGTAATTCTACTCCTGCCAGTATATAAAACTCATCCGAAGCGTATATAAACCTTGTACCTTTTTTAGTAAAAAAATATCTTTGGTATTCATGTATTTCATCTAATAATTTACTTGCTAATTGCTTATTATATCCATCTATGGGATATAATCCTTCCCTATATTTAGTAAGTCCCACAGGGACAACTGCCACCGAATGTATAGATGGATATAAATGGGATAAATCTTCCACTGTTTTTTTCAAGCTCTCTCCATCGTTTATCCCTGGACATAATACGATTTGACAGTTCATTTCTATATTTGCAGCACTAAAACGCTTCAGTATATCGTATAAATTTCCAGCATTTTTATTGTTCAACATAAATGTTCTAAGTTTAGGATCTGTAGTATGAACAGATATATTTATAGGACTTATCCTATATTCTATAATCCTTTTAATATCATCTTCTGATATATTAGTTAATGTAATAAAATTACCTTGAAGGAATGAAAGTCTAGAGTCATCATCCTTAAAATAAAGGGTTTTTCTCATACCCTTAGGCAATTGGTCAATAAAACAAAATATACATTTGTTATTACAGCTTTTGGCTTTATCTATAAGTGGATTAGAAAAAGCTATCCCTACATCCTCATCATATTCCTTCTCAATCTCCAACTCCCAAATTTGGCCATATTCTTTCTTTATAACCATAACTATATAATCATCAGATATATGATATTTATAGTCTATTATATCTTTTATTTCATGTCCATTTATAGATATAAGTAGATCTCCCTCTTCCACTCCTAGTTCTTCTGCTATACTTCCCTTAGTAACTGTCTCTATAATATTTTCATGTTTATCATAATTTTTAAGTTCCATAGTAATCCCTTTCTAATAATTAGTACCTAGTATTAATATTATATCATAATTTTTTCATTATTTATATTACATTTAATCATAATACCATTATAATCCTTTTAAATCAATGTTTTTATAATTAAATGTATATCATGATAATGACAAGAATATAGAAATAGTCACTAATCTTGTAAAGACAGTTAGTAGCTTATGGTGGAAATCCTATGGATTTCATCATTAAACTACTAACTATTTACTACTAACTACTATTTTATACTTTGTCGTTTGTTAACAATCTCATTATATCAATTATTATTATGTATTAAAACTAATAGCTTTAATGTCTTACTATAATATATGCTCCATTTTCCAAGTCATGAACCATCCCTAATGTTATTTTGGCAATTAAAAGAGCAATTTTTTCTCTCTCTTCTTCATTTTTAGCATAAAAAACAGGTACACTTCCTCCACTTACACATTCTTTATTCACTGTTATTATTGCAAGTATGCTTTCTTTAATACCTATATCCATCAAAACTCCTCCTAATCAGCAGCTTTCCTTCCAATTCTAGATGCTAAAGGCTTTCTTTTGGAACTTTCTAAAACTATAGTATCTTTTACAGCTTTCACTAGAGCATCTACATCTGGCTCCATGGCTACTATGGCCATTACTACATTTCCATTTTCTAGATTTCGTCGAGCTATGGGAGTAAAGTCAGGCTCATCAAGATCCTTCCTTATCCCTAATAATGTAGCTGCATTATGTTGTATAGCTTGGCGTTGCCCCGCACTAGAAAGTATTGCAATACTATTTTCATTTTTAGGTATTATTTCTACTGCAATCCCCTTTTCCATATATATCTTTTGTGATGCTTTAAGTCCCACATTCATAATTATTACATCATTAACTTTAAGCAATGGACCTTCAAAAGATATCTTAGCTGGTTTAACATCTGCTATTTCATATATCTTTTGCCTTGCTATAACTTTATTTAAATATATTACAATTATCGTTCCAAGCACTGCACCTATTACAACTGAAACCCTATTATCAAATACCTGATTTACAATAGTTATTATTGTACTGACTAATAATGAAGTCAACATAGCTACATAATTTCTGGCCTCAAATGCTTTAGCAATATCCTCTATGTAAGCTGTACCTCGAGAAACCATTTCTGTAGGTTCTATATTATCTAAACTCTGTCTTTCCAAATTTCTTACATCTCTAAATTGTTGAGCAGCCAACGCTAAAAAAGTTACAGCACTATATTCCATCTCAAATATAGCTGGAATAGCTAAACTTCCCAAGCTAGAAGCTATCAAGCCCAAAGCTAAATGAGAAAAAAAACCTTGAGGATAACTGGGGTACTGTCTATAATCTATTCGCAATAATGATATCCTAGATGCCAACCCCAATATTATAGATGTAATTATTATATGACCATATTTAAACAATTAACCACCTTCTAACCTTACTTTACTATATAAGATTATTATTTCTATATTGTGGCTTTTAATTCATAGAAAAAACAAAACAATTTATTATTAAATATAATAAAAAAGCTATCAGCCAGTTTAAACTAGCTGATAGCTTTTTTATTCATATAAAGGATATTTTTTACAGAGCTTTGATACCATGTCTTTTATATTATCCCTATCATTATTTTCATCTAGTGTTAATGCTATAATCTCAGCTATAACTTTCATATCTTCTTCGTTCATACCTCTCGTAGTCACAGCTGGAGTACCTATTCTGATTCCACTAGTTACAAATGGGCTTTCAGTATCAAAAGGCACAGTATTTTTATTAGTAGTTACTCCAATATCATCTAAAAGTTTTTCAGCCTTTTTGCCTGTAATGCCCTTACTTCTTAAGTTTATTAAAATTAGATGGTTATCTGTACCACCAGATACTAAATTAAATCCATAAGATATCAACCCTTCAGCTAATGCCTTACTATTTTTTAATACCTGTTGTTGATAGATCTTAAATTCGTCAGTTAAGGCCTCTTTAAAACTAACTGCCTTTGAAGCAATAACATGCATTAATGGACCACCTTGTATGCCTGGAAATATGGCTTTATCAATCTTTTTAGCATATTTTTCTTTACAAAGAATAACTCCTCCTCTAGGTCCTCTCAATGTCTTATGAGTTGTAGTAGTAACAAAATCCGCATAAGGTACTGGGCTAGGGTGTAATCCTGTTGCAACTAGTCCAGCTATATGAGCCATATCTACCATTAGATATGCACCTACTTCATCTGCTATATCTTTAAATCTTTTAAAATCTATAATTCTAGGATAAGCACTTGCTCCTGCCACTATCATTTTTGGTTTCTCCTGTAGTGCTATCTCCCTTACCTTATCATAGTCAATAGTTTCAGTATCTTTATCTACACCATAGGATACAAATTTAAAGTATGTACCAGAAATATTCACAGGGCTTCCATGGGTTAAATGTCCTCCATGTGAAAGGTTCATACCCATTACTTTGTCTCCAGGCTCTAATACTGCAAAATAGACTCCTAAATTAGCATTGGCACCTGAATGCGGCTGTACATTAGCATGATCTGCCCCAAACAACTCCTTTAACCTATCTCTAGCCAAATCTTCTGCTATATCTACATACTCACATCCTCCATAATATCTTTTATGAGGATATCCTTCAGCATATTTATTAGTCATATAGCTACCCATAGCTTCCATAACAGCTTTAGAAACAAAGTTTTCAGAGGCTATAAGTTCTATCTTATCTTTCTGTCTACCAAGTTCTAAATCTATTGCCTTCATTATCTCCAAATCTACTTCTTTCAAATTATCAAAATTCATCCTTCAACCTCCTTGTTTTTTTATAAATACATTTTCTATATATAGTTTACTATATTTTTACTATTTTCCCTTGAATATTTTTTTTGCTAATATATAATATAGCCATGTCAATATCTTATTTTCTATGCAACGAGTATATTATAACATTTTTTTAATATTTCATACAATAATTTTTCGTTATTTGCTATCTGGAGGTGTTAACATGAATAAAAAAGATATCAAAAATTTACTAATCTTGTCTATATTAGCAGGAAAAATTATGCTAAAAAGTGGTGCGGAAACCTATAGGGTAGAAGACACTATTTCTAGAATATGTAGGTCTAGAAAGATTAAATTTGTTCAATCCTTCGTAACTCCAACAGGTATATTTTTATCCGTTGAGCACGAAGATGAAATATTCTCTTATATTAAAAGAGTAAAATCTATTGAAATAGATTTAGAAAAAATTACTCTGGTGAATAACTTTTCTAGAGACTTTGTAAATTCAAATATGTCAGTATCTGAAGGTATGAAGATACTGGATAAAATAAATGAAAAACAACCTATATCCAATAAAATAAAATATTTTTCTGGAGGATTAGTTGGTGCTTTTTCCTCTGCGCTATTTGGAGGTAATTTATTTGACTTTATTGCTGCATTCTTTACTAGTTTTATAGTAGTATTTGTAGTTAAATATATGTCAAAATTAAATATAACTTATTTCTTATCAAATGTTATAGGAAGTATAGTAGCAACCCTATTTGCAATTGTTTTTTCACATATACATTACTCCACAAACATTGATATGATAATTATTGGATCAATAATGCCGCTAGTACCTGGAGTTGCCATTACTAACGCAATAAGAGATTCCATCTCCTCTGAGTTTTTATCTGGAGTTTCAAGAACCATGGAGGCCATAATAACAGCTTTAGCCATCGCCTTTGGAGTAGGTATTACGTTAAATATATATTTGAATTTTTTTGGAGGGATATAATATGATCTATAATTTTATAAAACATTTTATCTTAGCTTTTTTCTCTTCTGCAGGCTTTTCAGTAATATTTAACGCCCCCAGAAATTGTATAATTAAATCAGGATTGAGCGGTGCCTTTGGTTGGCTAGTTTATAAAATAATAAATAGTTTATTCTTTTCTTCTGTAGCTGGATCTTTTCTTGGTGCTATAACTGTAGGATTTTTAGGAGAAGTATTTGCTAGATTTTTCAAAAAACCTGCCACTGTATTTATAATACCAGGTATAGTTCCATTAGTTCCTGGAGCAGGTATGTATTATACTATGTTAGCTATTATAGAAAAAAGATTTATAGATGCAGCCAATAAAGGAAGTGAAGTCCTATTTATTGCAGCGGCTATAGCTAGTGGTATCATAATCTCTTCTTCCATTAGTCAAATATTATCTACAAAAAAGAAAAAAAGAAAGAAAATATAAAAATAGCTATTGACCATTAACTAATAACTATTTTTATATTTCTAAATCCCATATTTATTTTGTATATTTCAATATAGTGTCGATTAACTTATCTAGTTCCTGATCGTTATCCTCTAATTCTACACTATTCTTTATACAATCCTTCATATGATTTTCTAATATTATGCCTCCAACTTTGTTTAGTGCAGCTCTGGCTGCAGCAACTTGTACTAATATATCAGGACAACATTTATTTTGTGAAACCATACGTTGAATACCTTTTATTTGTCCCTCTATACGCCTCAATCTTTTAATGACATTATCCGTTTTATTTATATTTTCCATACTGCTAATCCTCCTGCACTATTTTATTATCTTTACCATTTCTAATTTTAAACTCTGATTCTTTTGTATGCTTTTATCTATAAATCTTAAAATAGTAAAAGAAACAGCTAAGGATAAAATTCCTATACCAAATCCCATTACTTCATAGTTATCGTATCCCATCCCTTGAAATATACTATTTCCAATTACAATTCCCAACACTAATAAGAGTAGAGGTATCCCATATAATATCATTGAACCCTTAAGTATTGTCTTCGCCTCCATCTCGATCTCTACATAATCTCCTATACTGGCATTTAATTTGTTCTCTATATTTACCCTTATAGAAGGTACTGAACATCCTCCACCACAATGGGCACAATTTTCTCCACATGAACTAGTTCTTCTCACATCTACTTCTGCAAATCTACCATCTACAGATATTACATGACCTATTTGGTCCATTATAATCACTCCTCTTCTAATCTAATTAAATCCTTTACTACTTCTGATGCAATAATAAGTCCCACAACTGAAGGAACAAATGCAATACTACCAGGTACTCTTTTTCTTTGATTATTTTCAGCATCAAAAATATTAATAGGCTTTTCCTTAGAATAAACTACCTTTAAACTATCTATATTTCTCTTCTTTAACTCCCTTCTCATAACTCTAGCTAAGGGACAAATAGATGTTTCATAGATATCTGATACCTCAAACATTGTAGGATTCAATTTATTACCCGCCCCCATACTACTTATGATAGGCACATCTTTTTCTTTACACTGTTCTACCAATAATAGCTTAGAGGAAACCATGTCTATGGCATCTACAACATAATCACATTTGCTAATTACTATATTATCCTTACTTTCATTATTATATAACTCTTTATATATATCTACTTTAATTTCAGGGTTTATCTGTAATATTCTATCTCTCATTACTTCAACCTTAGACATACCTACAGTCTGCCTATTAGCATGTATTTGTCTATTTATATTTGATATAGATATATCATCAAAATCTATAATTGCTATTCTTCCTATACCGGTTCTTGCCAACGCCTCTACCACAAAACTTCCCACTCCACCTATACCAAATACAGCTATATAAGCCTTTTCAAGCCTTTCTAGACCTTCTTTACCAATTAACATTTCAGTTCTCGAAAATTCATACTCCATATATTTTATCCCACCTATCTATTTACCCCTGGGTAGTATCTCTTTATATAATAGCACAATTCCTCACCTTTCTTCAATAAAAATAAGGTATAAAAAAAGTTAGTAGTTAATAGTTAAATGATGAGAACCATAGGCTCTCTACCATCAACTACTAACCACTAGCTACGAATTACTAACTCTTTTAAAAAATAAATGCCCTATATATTTAATCCAAATCCACATCTATATGCAATTCTTTAAGTTGATCTTCACTTACATCTGAAGGTGCCTTTGTAAATAGACATGTTGCATTTTGCGTCTTAGGAAATGCTATCACATCACGAATATTCTCGGTATCTGTAAGTAACATTACAAGTCTATCAAACCCATATGCTATACCACCATGAGGAGGTGCACCATATTTAAATGCTTCCAATAAGAATCCAAATTTGTCCAATGCATCTTCATCACTTATGCCCAATGCTTTAAACATCTTTTTTTGGAGTTCAGAGTTACTTATTCTTATGCTTCCTCCTCCAATTTCATCTCCATTTATTACTATATCATACGCTTTTGCCCTAACTCTTTGAGGTTCTGTCTCAAGATATTCTATATCTTCTTCTACAGGATGAGTAAAGGGATGATGTTTTGCTACATATCTGTCTTCCTCTTCATCATATTCTAAAAGTGGGAACTCTGTAATCCATACTGCTGCTATTTTATCTTTATCAATTATGTCTAAAGTCTTAGCCACTTCTATCCTCAAATGTCCTAATGCATCAAATACTACTGAAGGCTTATCTGCAACAATTAATAATAAATCTCCCTTTTCACCACCCATTTTTTCAATAATCCCTTTAAGTTCTTCTTCAGATAAGAATTTAGCTATAGGAGAATTTATACCTTCTTCTGTAATCTTAACCCATGCTAAACCTTTAGCACCATAAGTTTTTACATATTTCTCTAATTTAGATATGCCTTTTCTACTAAATTTACCCTCATATCCTTTAACATTTATACCTCTTACTTCTCCTCCATTCTTTACCGTGCCACTAAATACCTTAAAATCACTATCTGAAACAATATCAGTTATATTTACAAGCTCAAATCCAAACCTCAAGTCTGGCTTATCCGAACCAAATCTCTTCATTGCTTCATCATAGCTCATCCTGTTAATTGGTAAATTTAATTCTATCCCCTTTATCTCTTTAAATATTTTATAAATCAACTTTTCATTTAACGAAATTATATCATCTATATCTACAAAAGACATCTCCATATCTATCTGTGTAAATTCAGGCTGTCTATTTGCCCTTAAATCCTCATCTCTAAAGCACTTTACAATCTGATAATACCTATCCATTCCCGATACCATCAAAAGTTGCTTCATCAATTGAGGAGACTGAGGTAACGCATAAAATTTACCAGGATTCACTCTACTAGGTACTAAATAGTCCCTAGCACCTTCTGGAGTAGGCTTATTTAACATTGGTGTCTCAATCTCAAAAAATCCTTCTTCATCAAGAAAATCCCTAACTATTTTTGCAGCTTTATGTCTAATTTTTAAATTTCTCTGCATATAAGGCTTTCTCAAGTCTAAGAATCTATATTTTAATCTCATAGCTTCAGAAACATCATCATCATCCTTTATATATATGGGAGGTGTTTCTGATTTATCTAATATTCTCAATTCTTCTGCAAATATCTCTATATCACCCGTTGGCAATTCACTATTTTTCGATTGTCTCTCGTATACCTTTCCTCTAACTGCTATAACATATTCACCTCTTATGGCATCAGCCTTTTCAAAAGATTCTTTAGAAATATCCTCATCAAAAACTATCTGTGATATCCCTGTAGTATCCCTCAAATCTACAAAGATAAGTCCTCCTAGATTTCTTCTTTTTTGAACCCATCCCATAAGTACAACTTCTTCATTTATATTTTCTTTTCTCAAAACTCCACACATATGAGTCCTTTTCAAATCTCCCATAGTTTCTATCATCGATTTTTACCTCCCTAATTCTTGTTTTAACTCTTTTGTAAGACTGCTCAGTTTAATCTCCCTCTGATCACCTGTTTTCATATTCTTTAGTGTTATTACATCTCTATCTAATTCGTCATCTCCTATTACTATGGTAAAATTAGCATCTATTTTATTAGCATATTTGAATTGTGCCCTAATACTCCTATTTAAATGATCTTTATCGGCTGATATTCCCAATTTCCTCAACTTATATAATATACTAAAAGACTCTATATCCGCCCTTTCACCTATTGTTACTATAAATATATCTATACCCCTTGGCTCTGGAAAAGGAATGTTTAAACTCTCAAGGGTCAAAAGTAGTCGTTCTACACCCATACCAAAACCTATTCCTGCTGTCTCTGGACCTCCTATCTCTTTTACAAGACCATTATATCTGCCTCCGCCACAGACAGTTCCTTGAGCTCCTATATCTTTAGATATAAACTCAAATGCTGTTTTAGTATAATAATCTAATCCTCTAACTATTTTGGGATTTATTATATAATCTATTTCAATCGCATCTAAATATTCTTTGACTTTATCAAAATGTTCTCTACAATCATCACATAGATGGTCTATCATAAGAGGAGCATCCTTTAGTTCTTCTTGACATGATGGATTCTTGCAATCTAATATTCTCAGTGGATTCTTTTCATATCTAGAGTTACAAGTATTGCAAAGTTTATCTAATTTTGGAGCAATATATTCCTTTAATATATGATTATATTCTGCCCTACATTTTGGACAACCTACACTATTAATATTTAATTCTATATTGTTTAGTCCTAATCTCTCAAATACTGTATATGCTATACTCATTACTTCTACATCTACCGAGGGACTATCACTGCCAAAAACTTCAACTCCAAATTGATGAAATGCCCTTAATCTTCCAGCCTGAGGTCTCTCATATCTAAAACAAGGAGTATTGTAAAAAACCTTGGTTGGTTGAACTCCACCGTATAATTTATTTTCTACAAAAGACCTTACTATGGAAGAAGTACCTTCAGGCTTTAATGTTATACTCCTGCCCCCTTTATCTTTAAATGTATACATTTCTTTTTGTACAACATCTGTCGTTTCTCCTACACCCCTTTCAAAAAGGTTTGTATGTTCAAATACAGGTGTTCTAATCTCTTTATATCCAAAATTTTCACATACTTCCTTATATATGCTTTCTATATAATGCCATTTATATGATTCTTCAGGTATTACGTCCTTTGTACCCTTTGCCCCTTTAGTTAACATATTCTACCTCCTCCTTATATAAAACAAAAAACTCCCATCCTCGTCAATAGCATATATCGACAGGGACGAGAGTATATCCCGCGGTACCACCCTTATTTGGAAAAATCCCACTTTTACTATATGTAACGGTATAGCCCCGTATGACTTTACTATATATTCAAGTCATATGCTCAAAGACGTCTTCATTAAGCCACTACATCGGATCCCACCATTACCGACTCTCTATTGTTAGCGGTTATTAATTACTATTTCTTATCATCGCAGATATCGCCAATATTGTCTAATATTATAATTCAATGATTTAACTGTGTCAATATTTCTGTAACGCATTTTTCTTTCTATCTATCATTTCCTCTATTCTAGATATATATTCAATTATATCCTTTACATTGGGAACTCTATGCAACCTATCTTTATTTCCATCATATACCTTCGATACAGCTCCAGCACCTAATGCCATTATTGTCTGTCGTTCTTCCATTATCGCCATATTATAAATACATTCTTTACCTTTCTGGGTATATCCTATATTCTCTAAATTTCCCAATATATTCTTCTGTCTATATAAATAGTAAGGATATAAACCCATCAACTTAGTATATTTTTTACTTATTTGTAGCATCATACTTGTTTGATTTTCGCTATCAAAAGCATACTCCTTCTCTTTACCTTTTAATTTTGATGCCCTTTTAATTGCTAAGGTATGAACAGTAAGATTTTCTGGTCGCAACTTTTCTATACATTTAAGTGTATATTCTACTTCCTTTAATCCCTCTCCAGGTAGTCCCAATATCATGTCCATATTTATAAAATCAAATCCCACTTTTCTAGCCATTTCAAAGGATTTAATTATGTCTTCACTATTATGTCTTCTTCCTATAATCTTTAATGTTTCATCACACATAGTTTGAGGATTTATACTAATTCTTCCCACATTTTTCTCTTTTAAGCTCAAAAGCATGTCCTCAGATATAGTATCTGGTCTTCCCGCCTCTACTGTAAATTCTCTTATACTATCACCATCAAATGAATCATATATAGCATCTATTATATTTATAAGTTTTTCCTTAGGTATGGATGTAGGTGTACCTCCACCAATATAAACTGTCTGTATATCATAATCTTTAAGTACTTTTCCCATTGATTTTATTTCATAAATAATACTATCTATATATTTATTTACTAAATGCCCCCTCTTTCTTATATCATTAGAGGGAAATGAACAATATACACATCTTCCAGGACAAAATGGTATACTCAAATACAAACTAAATTTTTTATTGTTTAAGGGATATAAAAATCTTCTTTCCCTTTTTGCTATATCCAATATGAGATATGCCTTGTCCTTTGATATCATATACTCATCTGTCAATGTTTCATATATATATCTTTCATCTATAGATAGATCCATTAATTTATGTACTATCTTCACAGGCCGAATCCCTGTTAAAATTCCCCATGGAGCTTTTTTATTATTTATTTTGCACATGGTTTTATATAAGCTTTTCTTAATAGCAACCCTAATAATCTTATTAAAATCATCTTCATGTATTGTTATATTATCTACATCATCAATAAAGTCTTTTGCTATTATGGTATTATTTTCATATATTTTAGTATAGACACTATATGTACCATTATTATTCAGTAGTTTACTTTCTATGTAAAGGCCTTGGTCATAAACCAAAGCCCTTTCATCAACTATCTCTATTTTTTTATTCTTATAAAAAACCTTTATCAATTCTCGTAATTCATGTGCTAATTCATGTCCATCTAAAAATAAATAAATCATAATGTTTCCCCTCATCAATTAATAACTAATTCTTTCAATATATTTTGTATAGTATTTCTATCACAGCCTATTTCCTTAAGTACATCATCATATGCTAATCCCATATAATTAAATTCTTTTAAGTCATCATAGTCAATATCTATGTCTTTGGAAAACTTAGATTTTTTATATTTCATCCCCATACCTCCCAAAATTTTTTGCTTCATCATATACTATTATCTCTATAAACTTTGGAATTTATAAGGCTATTTCTTTTTTCCATTAATTGATAAACGGATTAGACACTCTTTCAGCTCCTATTGTACTATGAGGACCATGTCCTGGATATACCCTAATATTATCATCAAATTTTAATAATTTTGTCTTAATAGATTTTATTATCTCTTCAAAAGACCCACCAGGAAAATCTGTTCTGCCGATAGAACCTGCAAATAATGTATCTCCCGTCAATAAAATATCTTCTATACTTAAACAAATACCTCCTTTAGTATGCCCTGGGGTATGTATTACTTCTGCTTTCATATTGCCAAATTCTATTATATCTCCATCTTTCAAAGTTTTATGGGGAGTCATTTCAACTTTTTTATTATTCATAACCCCTGTAAAGTTTTCAGATGAATTTTTAAGCATATACTCATCTTCACCATGGATCAATATTGGTACATCTAATTCATTATGTACATCTTCTAAAGCGCCTATATGATCACCATGCCCATGAGTTAATACTATATATTTTATATCTAGACCCAATGCGTTAATCTCTGCAAGAATAGTCTTTGCATCGGCTCCAGGATCAACTATTATACCTTCTTTAGTATTTTCACAACCTATTATGTAACAATTAGCAGCATACAAGCCAACAGGAATTCTTTTAAATATCATTACAACATTCCTCCTTATTAAAATTGTTTTTTACTATCTACTAATATTGTAACAGGTCCATCATTTGTTAAGGATACATCCATATCCGCCCCAAATATACCTGTTTCAACTTTTATCCCATAATCTTTACACTTCTGAACAAAATCCAAATACATCTTTTCTGCTTTATCTGGAGATGCAGCCATCATAAAATTAGGTCTCCTGCCCTTTTTGCAATCTCCATAAAGAGTAAACTGTGAAACTACTAACAACTCTCCTTTTATATCTAATAAAGACAGATTCATTTTTTCACTTTCATCTTCAAATATTCTTAAATTAAGCAACTTTTCACATAAATAATTATTATCATTATTATCGTCTTCTTGACCTACTCCCAATAAGACTAAAAGTCCTTTTTTAATACTACCTGTTTTTTCACCTTCCACTAATACTGAGGCCTCTTTCACTCTTTGTACTACTGCTCGCATAAAACCATCCTCTCTAAGTTATTACTCTATATACATCTAAAACACCTTTAACTATCCTCAATTTCTTCATAAGATCATTTAATTGATTTACATCTTTTATTTCTAAAATCATATTGACTATAGCTATTCTCTCTTTGCTAGTTCTAGCATTTAAAGATGATACTAGCATATTTGCATCAGACAAAAGCTTAGTCACCTCTGTCAATAGTCCAGGTCTGTCTGTTGCCTTTAATTGTATTTCTGCTTGATATGAAACTTTTTTCTGTGTATTCCATTCCACATCTATTAACCTTGCTTCATTTCCCATTTCTCCTAGATTGGGACAGTCACTTCTATGAACAGACACACCCCGTCCTCTGGTAATATATCCAATAATATCGTCCCCTGGAACAGGATTACAACATTTAGCAAATCTAACCTTTATATTCTCAACACCCTTTATCTTTATTCCTTGGGTGGGTTCTCTATTTTTTTTCCCTTTATTTTTTAAATTTAAAGATTCCTCTTCAATTTTTTTGTCTTTATAATACTCACTATAATATTCTTTAAGTTTTGTTATTATTTGAGATAATGTAACACTTCCATAACCTAGAGCTGCGTATAAATCATTTATTTCATTAAAGCTTAGTTTTTCTGCTACCTTTTTCAGCCATTCCTCTTTTAATATTTCTGTAAGCTTAAATCCTTGTTTCTTGACTTCCTTCTCCAGTCTATCTTTCCCTTTATTTATATTCTGAGTTTTTTCTTCCTTCTTAAACCACTGTTTTATTTTGCTTTTTGCCTGGCTACTTTTAACCACCTTTAGCCAGTCTCTACTAGGACCACTGCTATTAGCTGAAGTCAAAACACTTACAATATTTCCATTTTTTAATTTATAATCTAAAGGAACTATCCTTCCATCTACTTTAGCTCCTACACAATTATTGCCTACTGCAGTATGTACCCTGTAAGCAAAGTCAATAGGCGTTGAGCCTGTAGGCAAATTTATAACATCTCCTTTAGGAGTAAAAACAAATACCTCATTTGTAAATAAATCAATCTTTAGTGATTCCATAAACTCTTTTGGATCTTTAGTTTCTTTTTGCCATTCCAACATCTGCCTAAGCCATGCAAGTTTTTTATCAAAATCATCACTTTTTGTAACGCCCTCTTTATATTTCCAATGAGCAGCGATACCATATTCAGCTGTTCTGTGCATATCATAGGTCCTTATTTGTATTTCAAATATTTCCCCTTCTGGGCCTATTACTGTAGTGTGTAAAGATTGATACATATTAGGCTTGGGCATAGCTATATAATCTTTAAATCTACCAGGAATGGGTTTCCATAAGGTATGTACTATACCTAACACCCCATAACATTCTTTAACTGTATTTACTATAACCCTAATTGCAGTTAAATCAAATATCTGTTCAAATGTTTTATTTTGATAGACCATTTTTTTATATATACTATAGAAGTGCTTAGGTCGCCCATTTATTTCATGTTCTATATCCATCTCTTGTAACTTTTCCTCAAGTTTATCTACAACTAGACGAATATAAGCCTCTCTTTCCTTCCTCTTTTTAGATACCTTTTCCACAAGATCATAATACCCTTCAGGATCTATATATCTTAATGCTAAATCTTCAAGTTCCCACTTTATTTTAAAAATCCCTAATCTATTCGCTATTGGTGCATAAATTTCTAAAGTCTCTAATGCCTTTTCCTTCTTTTTCTCTTCAGACATATATTCTAATGTCCTCATATTATGAAGTCTATCAGCAAGTTTAATTATAATGACCCTTATATCTTTAGACATGGCAATAACCATTTTTCTTAAATTCTCTGCTTTTCTTTCTTCCTTCGTTCTATATTTTATCTTCTTTAGTTTTGTTACGCCATCTACTAAATTTGCTATTTCTTCATTAAAATATTTTTTTATTTTCTCTAAGGAAACATCGGTATCTTCCACAACATCATGCAATAATCCTGCAACTATAGTTGCTATATCCATATTTATATCCGCTAGTATCATAGCCACATCATAGGGATGGACAAAAAATCTATCACCAGAATTTCTCGCCTGTCCTTCATGGGCACGTTCTGCAAAATTATATGCTTTTATAATTAACTGAATATCTCCTTGTGGATTATATTGCTCTATTTTAGCTATGAGATTTTCTAGTAACAATAGACTCACCCTTCTCTTGACCGTTTCAATATATGATAAAAAGAGCCTTGGCCCATTTTATATGATTATAGTATACCATATAGATTAACAACTACAAAGATAAATATACATATATTTAAAAAATGCACATATGTGCATTTTTAAATGTCTATTTATCTAATATTTAATCAATGCGTCAATATCATATCCTTTTAACATATCTCGTCCCTTTAAAAACTCTAACTCGATAAGAAATCTTACAGCTACAACCTCTCCTCCTAATTCTTCTACCATCTTTATAGTAGAATATACAGTACCTCCTGTAGCCAGTAAATCGTCTAAAATTACTACTTTTTGTCCTGGTTCTATAGCATCTTTATGCATCTCTAATTTATCTGTTCCATATTCCAACTCATATTCGTGACTTATGGTATCATAAGGTAACTTTCCTGGTTTTCTAACAGGCACAAACCCAGTGTTAGTTTCATATGCAAGAGGAGCACCCACTAAAAAACCCCTTGCTTCTGGTCCAACTACCAAATCAAACTCTATATCATTTAATGTCTTTGCTAATTCCTTTATAGAATATCTAAAACCCTCTTTATCTCTAAGTAAAGGTGTTATATCCTTAAAATTAATGCCTTCTGTAGGAAACCCCTCAATATTTCTTATTAAATCTTTAATTTCCATTATGTTACCTCCTATATTTATAAAATTATTTAATACATATCATCTAATATTCAATTTTTATATTATTCATATTAATAATTGCATTCTTTAAACCCTTATAAGTAGGCATTTCTTTAATATTTACCTTATTTCTATTTCTCAAGTTCTTTATATACACATATCCATCTATTTCTTTGAAGTCAAATATTTCACTTTCTTTAAATATTTCAAGGGCCAGTGTGAATTTCTCATCATTTAAATTCATATTCAAATCTCTCATACCCATGATATATTTTTCCTTGTCTATCTTATATGCTTTATATTCATTTATTAATGTCTTATACATATATCTTAGTTCATCTAATGTAGGGGCCACTTTATCTAAAAATGCCTTATTATACTGTAAATCATTGGAATCAACTAGATCATAAATATCTTTCTCATGCGGATTATTTATGAACCGATTTATAATATCTAGATTGAAACATATATCTAAAAATATAATGCTCTGAAAGTCTTCATATTTTGATGGTAACTCCATTATAGGATTTATTATTATATTGTTCTCAAAATTTTTATCTATATAATTATATGATATCTTGGTTTTTCTTACAACATCCCTTCCTGAAAACTCCAACTCCCGTAGCAACTTCAAAACATTTGTTTTATTATTCACAAACACTAGGGTTTTATTATTATCCTTGATTTTATCTATAGCAAATCTAAATTTATTTTTTATATCTTTCCATTTATTTTTTTCATTTTCATTAACACTTGCATCACTTTTATCAAGATTTAATATGCTATTTCGAAAAGACCTGTAATATTCCCCATCATCCATAAAAATGCTTCTATTTTGATTTTTTATATCTTTTACAAGCAATTGTATTCTCTCTTCTCCTAGATATTTATTTATATCTAATGCCGCTACAATATCTACCCTATTTCCAGTTTCTAAATCGTCATATATTTCACCTTGATTAAAAGCTATGCCATCTATATTTATTTCATTTTTAGACAGTAATAACTTTAAATGATCGCTTTCCTTACCAACCAATCGTTTTGACTTCAATAATAAGTTCCTGCAAAAAAACACAGGACTGGGATTCCCCATTCCAAAGGGCTCTAACTTTTTTATTTCTTTGATAGTTTTTATAGATACATCTTCTAATTCTATCAGACTTTCCACTTTTATTTCTGGAATTAAATCAGATTCAGTTAATGCCTGCTTAGTGATAGTATTAATTTTTTCCTTGAATTTTTCTATATTATCTCTATTTATAGATAATCCTGCCGCTTGCTTATGTCCTCCAAACTTATCAAATAACTCTTCACATGCCTTTAAACTTTCAAAAATATCAAAAGTTGGGATGCTTCTAGCAGAACCCCTGCCCTCTTCACCATCTATAGATATCAATATAGATGGTCTATAATACTTTTCAGTGATTTTAGAGCTCACTATCCCTATAACACCATGGTGCCAATGTTCTGAACTAAGAACAATAAATTTATCATTCTCTAAATCTATATTATTCTCTATATATTCCTCAGCTTCTTTTAAAATCTTGCTCTGTATCTCCTGTCTCTTTTTATTTTCTTCATCTAATAGTTTAGCTATTTTAATAGCCTCTTCCATCTTTTCACTTGTCAAAAGTTCAACACCATAATCTGCTGAACCTATTCTTCCAGCAGCATTAAGTCTAGGACCAATTACAAATCCAATATGTCCACTCGTTATTTTTTTGTCACGTAATCCAGTTATCTCCATCAATGCTTTTATGCCTTTATTATTTGTGCTAGTTATATATTCAAGTCCTAATTTAGATATAATTCTATTTTCGCCTACTAATGGAACAATATCAGCTATAGTCCCTATAGCTACTATTGGCAGATATTCTTTATAATCTAATGGGACATCTAATTTCTCTGTCAATCCTTGTATTATCTTAAATACTACTCCCGCACCACAAAGACTTTTAAAGGGGTATTCATCATCTAATCTGTTTGGATTTATAACTGCAAAGGCATCTGGTATATCCCCTTGACATTGATGGTGGTCAGTTATTATTATATCTATCTCTCTTCCATTACAATACTCAACCACATCATTAGATGTAATACCACAATCTACCGTTATTATAAGTTGTCCCCCTCTATCAACTATGTAATCAATAGCTTTATGATTTAATCCATATCCTTCTTCAGCC
This sequence comes from Clostridiisalibacter paucivorans DSM 22131, assembly GCF_000620125.1. Lineage (NCBI taxonomy): Bacteria > Bacillati > Bacillota > Tissierellia > Tissierellales > Thermohalobacteraceae > Clostridiisalibacter > Clostridiisalibacter paucivorans. Next base: position 21,658 of record NZ_JHVL01000004.1, read on the forward strand.
CTATCTGGAATATAATACTCCACATCTATATCAAGAGTTTTAAAAAAGATTTTAAATAGAGATATACTAGTTACTCCATCCACATCATAATCTCCATATATCCATACATTTTCTTTTTCATTTATAGCCTTAATTATTCTATCTATTGCCTTCTCAACATCCTTAAGTAGAAATGGATCATACATATCTTCTATTTTAGGATTTAAAAAAAGATTCATTTCATCCACATCATTTATTCCTCTATTTATCATAGATTTAATTAATAGGGGACTTACATCTAATTTTTTAGATATTGATGTGACTTTAGAATAATCACCTTGTGCTAATTTAACTATTTTGTCTTTTATTTTCACATTTATCACCTATTGATTGTTTTCTTTAATCTCTGTATTTTTTTCTTCTCCATTAGTTTTTATTGCATCGCCTTTAAGTGTAGCTTCTTTTTCTATAATATCTTTATTATATTGTTCAACTTCTAATTTTAGCTTATCTTTTTCAGTCTCTAATTCTTCAACTTTAAATTCTAGATCACCCTTTTCAGTCTCCAAATTATTTACTTTTTTATTTAATTCCTTAACCTTCATAGAAAGTTTGAATTGTCTAATCATCCCTAAAAAGGTTACAATTATTGCCCCTATAGCAGCCGATATAAATATAACCAAAGCTTGAGAGACTTTGACCTTTGTAAATAAAAAGTTAATCATAACACTATCGGCATTTTGAACTGCAAAAATAGTTACCCCAATAGCTAGAATAAGAGAAAATATAAATCCTATTTGCATAAAAACACCCCCAAATCTATTTTCTATATCTTAAAATATCCATTAATATAGATATTGTAAGAATCATACCTAATATTCCCGCAAAAGAAAATCCAATGAACCCCATAGCATTCATGCCTAATAATGTTGGACCAGTCTTAGACTGTATAACTATAGATGATCCCACTACTAAAGCCGACACCATTAGACTCAATGATACCTTATTTGTCATAATATTTATTTCTCTTTTTAACTCATTAAATCCTTCAATCTTTAATGTGATTTTTAATTTATTTTTTTCTATCCTATGGAATGCTTGCTTTAAAAGCCTAGGCAAATCTTTCAAATCTTTCAAAGTGTCCAGTGACATCTCCGCTCCCTCGGATAGTATTCTGTTAAAATTAAATTTCTGTTTTTTTAATTCTATTAATAATTCATCTGATAACTGTATTAAACTAAAATCAGGATTTAGCTTTTTAGAAACTCCTTCAATAGTTACTACCGATTTTATTAATAAAACTAATTGAGATGGTATCTTTATATTATGTCTATATGAGATTCTTAATAGATCATTTAATGCATCGCTAAAGTTTAATTTATCAAATGGTACATTGTAGTAATAATTTAATAAGACATTTAATTCTCTTTTTAAATTCATTTCATCAGTCTCAACAGGTATAGCATTCATCTTTTCTAATGCTTCCACTATTTTAGTAGCATCTTTTTTCGAACCAGCTTTCAACATAGTCACTATAAAGCTAAGGGTCTCTTTATCTAAATATCCCACTATACCAAAATCTACAAACCCTATTTTATTATTATTTATTACGAATATATTGCCAGGATGAGGGTCACCATGAAAGAAACCATGTATGAATATCTGTTCCATAAAAATTTGAGCCCCTAAATGAGCAATTTTACTTTTATCTATAGCCATATCTTCTAGTTTTTTAAAATCACTCAATTTGACCCCATGAATCATCTCAGTTACAAGTATCTTTTTTGTTGTATATTCCCAATAGACCTTGGGAATAAAGATTCTATCATCGTCTTTAAACTTTTCTCTGAAATTTTCACAGTTTTGAGCCTCATATGTATAATCCAATTCTTTCTTTAATAGATAAGAGAATTCTTCTACCACATCTACATATTTCACAGGATTTTTTTTATTAAAATGTTCATCTACCAGCTTTGCTATAGAAAATAATATATTTAGATCCTTAAAAATTATTTTTCGAATATTAGGCCTTTGAATCTTTATTACTACATTTCTTCCATCCTTAAGTCTTCCTTTATATACTTGACCAATAGAGGCTGCAGCAATAGGTGTTTCGTTAAAATTACTAAAGACTTCATCTATATCTTTGTTTAATTCCTTTTTAAATATTTTCTTTGCTTTTTCTACAGGGTATTCATTCACATTATCTTGTAATCGAGATAATTCATCTACTATATCCTCAGGTAAAATATCATACCTGGTACTTAATATCTGCCCCAATTTTATAAATGTAGGTCCTAATTCCTCCAATGCCATCCTAATTCTCTGGGCTCTATTATACTTGTTACTTATGTCATTAGATTTTTTTAAGAAATGAGTCTTTATAAAACTTTTATTATGCAACTTATCAGCCATTATGCTAAACCCATATTTAGCTAAGACTTGAGATATTTCCTTATATCTTTTTATATTTTTATATTTGTTATTTAAAATAAAATCTATCACAGTGCACCCCTCATCATTTATATATTTTGTAATAGATTACAATATGTGTTAATTTTTTTGATTATTAGTTACAATACTATATTACCCATATTTTATCTAATAACAACTGTTTTCTTAAAAAGAAAAGCCCTCCATAATTATATAGAGGGCAAATATCTTAAACTCTTTTAGGTTTGTAATTTTTCCCTGAAGATCTTTTTTTCAATAAATACCATACAGGACTGGCTATAAATATAGAGGAATAAGTTCCCACAAGCACGCCTACTATTAATGGCAATGCAAAGTCTTTTATAGCTTCAACTCCAAATATATATAGACAGGCTATAGCCAATAGAGTAGTAAATGAAGTATTTATAGATCTTACAATAGTCTGTGAAATACTAGTATTTACAAGTTCTGCATATTTACCTCTTTTAATTAACTTAGTATTCTCCCTAATTCTATCAAATACAACTATGGTATCATTTATAGAATATCCCACTATGGTAAGAATAGCAGCTACAAAAGAACTATTAACTGGTACTCTCAATAGTGCATATACAGCCAATGCAACCAATACATCATGCATTAATGCCACAACAGCAGCTACTCCAAATTTAAACTCAAATCTAAAAGTTATATATATAAGCATACCTATAGTAGCAATCAAAATAGACAATATAGCCTTGTTTTGAATTTCGTCACCTATCGCAGGCTGAAAAGTCTGAGATTGCTCAGGAGTTTCTTGTTTAAGACCATACTTTTCCTTGAATTCATTAAATAAATCCATTCTTTCATTATTATCTAAATCAAGTTTTGTCTTTATCATAATTTCATTTTTCTGATCTCCTACATGTATTATATCTGCATCTTTATCTATCTTATCTACTATTTCTCTTATTTCATTTACAGAAACTTCTTTTCCTAAATCTATCTGTAACATTGTACCACCAGTAAAATCTATACCATAATTTAACCCCCTTGAAACCATTGTAAATAAACCTATAACAATGACTACAAAAGATAATATGAAAAATTTATTTTTATGTTTAATAATATCCATTGTAACTCTCCCTTCTTTAAGCACCGTACATCTTTATATTTTTAGTTATATTCATTCCGATAACTAACCTTAACAAGTATTTAGTTATGAATACTGCTGTTACCATAGATGCAACTATACCTATAATCAGTGTTACAGCAAACCCTTTTATTGGACCCGTTCCAAAATTAAATAATACAATACCAGCTATAAGAGTAGTTACATTAGCGTCTAAAACTGTAGATAATGCCCTTTTAAATCCTGAATCAACTGCAGATCTCAAAGTCTTACCTACCCTCAACTCTTCCTTTACTCTTTCAAAAATAACTACATTTGCATCTACTGCCATACCTACTGAAAGTATTAAACCGGCTATACCTGGTAATGTAAGAGTGGCATTAATACCTATCATAGTAACCATAACTAAAAGGATATATATAGTCAATGCTATATCTGCAACAAGTCCAGGAATTCTATAAAATATAATCATAAATACAAAAATCAATAGTAGCCCTATCATACCTGCATATACACTTTTATCTAAAGATTTAAGTCCTAAAGTAGGGCCTATTACCGATGACTGTACTTCCTTCATCTCTACTGGTAATGCTCCAGCCTGTATTAATGTAGCTAGGTCACTAGCCTCTTCTATAGTAAAACTACCACTAATAGATGCATTCCCATCGGTTATAGCGCTTGATACTGATGGAGCTGATATAATATCACCATCTAGTACTATATAAATGATTTTATCTTCAATATTAGGTTTAGATACTAATTCTTTAGTAGCTTTTGCAAATTTTTCTGCTCCAACACTATCAAGTTCCAAAGATACTGCAGGTCTTTTACCTCCTGTTACAGGATCTGTTTCATACATTGGCTGCGATTTTTTTACATTTTCGCCAGTCAAAACCACATTCCCTAAAGGATCCATAAATTGTAATTCTGCTGTTTTACCAATCATATCCAATGCCTCTTGGGTATTTTTAAGTCCTGGTAATTCGACCCTAATTCTGTCTTCTCCTTCTATTACAATTGTAGGCTCCGTTACTCCAAGTCCATTTACCCTTTGATCTATTATAGACTTGGCTTCTTTCATCTTTTGAGCAAGTTCTTCCCCTGTTGCACCAGTCTGCGCTTCTAATACTACGAACACTCCACCTTCTAAATCAAGACCTAAGTTCATTTCTTCTCTAGCTGAATTTAATCTGTATTTTCCTAAATCTAGTCCAGTTATAGAACTATATCCTAAAAAAGCCACCACAGCAACTATTAATAGGAAAATAACTGTGTTTTTGAATTTCATTTATTATTCCTCCTCCACATTTCCATAATGAATATTATATCACAAAAATTATTTGCTTAAAGTGTAAAAAATATCTAAAGTTTGTGTTTTTCTGTATAATTTACATAATTTAATGCAGACTTTTTCAATTCTTTTATTTCCTCTTCTGTTAACTTTCTCACTATTTTACCAGGAGAACCTAAAACTAAAGAGCCAGAAGGTATCCTAGTTTCAGAAGTTATTAAAGTACCAGCTCCCACAATAACATTATCTTCTATAATGGCTCCATCAAGAATTATTGAACCCATACCTATTAAAACATTATTCCCAATATTGCAGGCATGTATAATAGCATTATGCCCTATTGTTACATAATCTCCAATAATAGTCTTATATTTCTTGCTTATATGAACAGCAGTACCATCTTGTATGCTTGTACACTCTCCAACTATTATTTCATTTCCATCTCCTCTAAGAACTGCATTATACCATATGCTGGATTTTCTTCCTATATGGACTTTTCCTATTACATCGGCACTTTCTGCTATAAAACAGCTTTCATGGACATTAGGAGATATGCCTTCATATGCTTTAATCATAAAAAACCTCCTATTAATCTAAATTAGCTACGACAGATATAGCACATTCTATCCTTTTTTTCTCCATTTCACAAGCTATATTATCGGGTTTTAATATATTGCCATTAGAATTATATGCATTAGCATGACATCCACCACTGCAATAAAATCTAGCCCAACATCCTTTACATTCTTCTTTAGTATATATATTGGCTCTTTTGAACTCTTCTCTTACCTCATCATTAATTACTCCTTTAAATACATCTCCCATCTTAAATTCTTCATGGTCTACAAATTGATGACATGGATATAGATCTCCCTTTGGAGTTACTGCCATATAGTAAGAACCTGCTCCACAACCAGATACTCTTCTTAATATACATGAACCTTGAGTTAGATCTATAACAAAATGATAAAAACTAAAATTCTCACCTTTTTTCTTTATATCTATATATTCTTTAGACAATTTTTCATACTCTTTGAAAATCGTATCTAAATGCTCTTCCTTTATACTATAACTATATTTGGGATCAGCTACAACTGGTTCCATACTAGTAACTTCAAACCCCAAATCCCTATAATGGAGTACATCTTTGGAAAACTCTAAATTTTCACTAGTAAAAGTTCCCCTAACAAAATAATCCTTGTCTCCCCTTTTTTTAATAAACTTCTTAAATTTAGGCACTATTATATCGTAACTTCCCTTATTATCTAATGTTTTTCTCATATTATCATTTACTTCTTTTCTACCATCCAAACTCAAAACTACATTATGCATATGTTCATTTATAAAATCCATCTTGTCATCATCCAATAATACACCATTAGTAGTTAAAGTAAATCTAAAATTTTTATCATATTTCTTTTCTAATTCCCTTCCATATTTCACTAACTTTTTAACTACATCAAAATTCATCAATGGCTCTCCACCAAAAAAGTCTACTTCAAGATTTCTTCTAGAACCAGAATTCTCTATCAAAAACTCTAAAGATCTCTTTCCCACCTCAAAGGACATTAATTCACTCTTCCCTTTATAATTCCCTTGAGAAGCAAAGCAATACTTGCACTGTAAATTACAATCATGAGCTATATGTAAACACAATGCTTTAACAATATTTTGTGCATTTGGATCCACATACTTTTCATATATATCCTCAGTATACAATAATCCGTTATTAGCCAAATCTTTTATTTCTTCATATGCATCCTTTAAATCCTCTGTAGAATATCTTCCCGTTAATGTATCTACTATATCTTCCAATGTCATATTTTTATAAAGATCTACCATGTCCCAGATTATGTCATCCACCACATGCACTGCTCCACTGTTTACATCTAAAATAATATTTTTATCATTTAGTTGAAATTTGTGTATATTATTCATATCATAGCCTCCCATATTTAATGCCATGTATTATTCTATAGCAAAATATTAACTTATTCAACAAAAATTCAAAAAAGTAGTGGATATCCACTACTTTTTAATGTTATTACTGTTTTCGCAACTCTGATTTCCTACTGTACAGGAAGTCTTACAAGCTGACTGACATGATGTTTGACACTCTCCACATCCACCATTGGCTATAGTATTTGCAAAACTTTTACCACTGATTGTCTTAATATGTTTCATAATATATACCTCCTAATTATGCCATTTTCTTCTCCTAGATTATATCATATCTCTTACTTTTAGATAAAGTATTATTTTATGTTTACTCCTATCATACCACCAACGGCACCACTAATCAATCCAATTCCTAGTTTGGAAAACATATATATGTTGGGATTAAATGATTTGAATATTATACTCCCACATATAACGAAAATAAATACATATAGAAGTCCAAGGATTGCTCCATTTAACCAACCTTTATTCATAATATTAGATGAGATTACTATTCCTCCAACTGCAATAGATACTACCATAATGATAGAATTTACTATAGGTATATATCCTTCAGACAGATCAGTATAAGTCAATAGCAGTGCAAAAATAATAAAGAAAATCATAGTCAATAAAAAACTGAATAAAAGCCCCTTTATTAGAGACATTACTACCCCATTTTTCCTAACTCCTATATTTCTACTCATATAACCCCCCCTTTAGTCCATAATTATGCTGAAAAATAATTAATATTCCAATCACAAATAAAAAAACTTCCTAGACTTGACTTAGGAAGTTTTTCTTCTTATGTAACATTATTTTTCTTCTCTGTTACCAATATTACCAATTGCCCATCTTGCAACAGTTAGTTTAGTCTTGTCTGCACCAACTTCGATGGTAAGGGCTTCATCTTTTAAGTTTATTATCTTACCCTTAATGCCTCCAATAGTTACTATCTCATCTCCTACCTTTAGATTACTCCTCATCTCTCTTATCTTCTTATCTTTCTTCTGCTGAGGTCTAATCAATAAAAAATAAAATAGTACCAAAAAGGCTAGTGGGAAAATAAATCTAGTGTATTCCATATATTGCTCCTCCCTTCTAATATAATTTTATTCAACAAACAATCATTAAATCCTTCAATTTTTTAATGTTTTTTATTCACATACTATTCTTGACTCACTTTATATATCCATATTTTTTGTAAAATTCTTCTCTATATTGCAATAAATTATCTTCTCTTATTGCATTTCTTATGTTTTCCATCAGTTTAATTAGAAAATATAGATTGTGAATAGTTGTAAGTCGTGCACCTAAAATCTCCTTTGCTTTAAATAGATGTCTTATATATGCCCTTGAATAATTTCTACAAGTATAGCAGTCACATTCTGGATCTAGTTTTCCAAAATCCCTAGCATATTGGGCATTTTTTATTATTACTCTTCCCTGACTAGTAAATACCGTACCATTTCTAGCCATCCTTGTAGGCAAAACACAATCTGCCATATCTATTCCTCTAATAACTGATTCAAAGAGATAATCTGGACTCCCCACTCCCATAAGATATCTAGGTTTGTTTTTAGGCAATAGAGGTGTAGTAAAATCCAATACATCGTACATTATATTAGCAGGCTCTCCTACACTCAGCCCTCCAACGGCATATCCAGGAAAATCTATATCAATTATCTCTTTAGCACTTTGCTCCCTTAAATCTTTATACATTCCTCCTTGAACTATTCCAAATATACCCTGCTTAACTGGTTTTTTATGGGCATCTTTACACCTCTTTGCCCATCTCGTTGTCCTTTCTAAAGAATTTTTTACATAATCTTTATCGGCAGGGTAAGGAGCACATTCATCAAAGGCCATAGCTATATCCGATTCAAGGGCATTTTGTATTTCAATAGATTTTTCAGGGCTTATAAAATGTTTTGAGCCATCTATATGGGATCTAAATTCCACTCCTTTTTCTTCAATATTTCTCAAATCCCCTAAACTAAATACTTGAAAACCACCACTATCTGTCAAAATAGGCTTATCCCAATTCATAAACTTGTGTAATCCTCCAGCTTCATCTATTAAATCATGGCCCGGTCTTAAATAAAGATGGTAAGTATTACTTAATATTATTTGAGCTCCCATATCCTTTAATTCTTCAGGTGTCATCGTTTTAACTGTAGCTTGAGTCCCCACAGGCATAAAAATAGGAGTCTCTATCACTCCATGAGGTGTATATAATTTTCCCAATCTGGCATTGGAATCACTGGCTTCTTTTATTAATTCATATTTTATAACCATATCCTTCCTCCTGTTATATATTGCTTAATTTTTATTTAATAAACATTGCATCCCCAAAACTAAAAAATCTATATTTTTCATCAACAGCACACTTATAAGCATTTAACACATTTTCCCTAGTAGAAAGGGTACTTACCAGCATTATCAAAGTAGATTCTGGCAAATGAAAATTAGTTATTAACTTATCTACTATTTTAAACTTATAACCAGGGTATATAAATATATCTGTCCATCCAGATTTACTTTTCACCACACCATTATCATCAGTAACCGTCTCTAAAGTTCTTGTAGATGTAGTCCCTACTGATATAATACTTCCACCATTTTTCTTTGCATTATTTATTTTATCTGCAGCCTCCTTAGATACATCAAAAAATTCCGAATGCATATCATGGTTTTCTACGTCATCTACCTTTACAGGTCTAAATGTGCCCAATCCCACATGGAGAGTAATAAATGCTATATTAACTCCCTTATTCTTAATATCATCCAACAATTCTTTTGTAAAGTGAAGACCCGCAGTAGGTGCAGCAGCAGACCCTTCATTTTTAGAATATACAGTCTGATATCTATCTTTATCACCTAACTTTTCTGTTATATAAGGAGGAAGGGGCATCTCTCCCAATTTATCTAATATTTCATTAAATATCCCATTATATTTAAATTCTATTAACCGTGTTCCCCCTTCTCTTATATCTAAAACAGTAGCCTCTAAAAGTCCCTCTCCAAACACTATATTATCTCCTATTCTGGCTTTTTTACCAGGCTTAACCAAAGTCTCCCATTGATCTCCCTTTACCCTTTTCAATAGCAAAAACTCAACCTTGCCGCCAGTGTTCTTCCTCTCTCCAAACAATCTAGCAGGTATGACCTTTGTATCATTTAACACTAAACAATCTCCAGGGTTTAAATACTCTATTATATCTTTAAATATCTTATGTTCAATTTTCCCTGTTTCTTTATCTAATATCATCAGTCTAGATAGCTTTCTATCCTCTAATGGGTGTTGTGCTATAAGTTTTTCTGGCAAATAAAAATTAAAATCCTCCGTCTTCAAATTCATCATCCTTTACTCAATTTCTACATCATTATAATAATATTCTATTATTTGTTCATAGCTATAGCCTAGTTCAGCCATCTTTTTAGCTCCCCACTGACTCATTCCCAATCCATGTCCCCAACCTTTTCCATTAAAAACTATACCTTCACTAGATGATTGGTTTATAGTTTTATGATTTTCTCCATCAGTTAAATTATACCTAATATTTTTTCTATTGGTACCTCTATTTGCTATATTGTTACTATGTCCTGACAATATAAAGGCTGAATCTACAGACATCCTTTGTATTCCATTTCCCAGACCATCTATTACATACGTCTCTATGCCAGAAGATCCAATATCAAACCATGTACTCTTTACAATATTATACCCAAATATTTTTCTTATCTCTTCTTTTTCAAATACCTTGCTGCCATATTTCCCTTCGAATTCAATCTCTAATATCCTACCATTTTCAGACTTAGATAATACATCTATAGACAGTATCTCCCCAATGTCTATACCATTTCTAGAAAAGACCTCTCTTACTTTGTCATTAGTAAGTACTAATTGCCAATTAGTGTTAGGGGAGCCTACAGAAAACTTGTCCTCTACAGACTTTAAATACGGTACTGGATTACTCCATACATTTTCACTGTTTTCTGTTTTACCACCACTGTTGGAATGATAATAAGCATATATAGGTTCTCCATCATATGTAATTAATTCATTTCTCGTATCATCAATGGCATCATTAGTCTTGGAATCTTCCCATTTATATCCACCATAAACTTGACAATGATTATTGTCACACAGATCAAACCCCTCTGCATTATGCCTATCTATATTTACAATAGTAAAATTTCTAGCTGCAATAGCCTGAGCCTTCAACGCCTCCTCATGCCAACTTGGAGATATCTCTCTAGGAACTACACCATATAAATAATGGTCTACAGTAACACGATTTATTGGGATTATCTTTTTATTTCTTACAGTAAATCCTATATAATCCCTATAGGCATTATTGTCTAATTCTACAACAGACTCCTTGTCCCAATTATCCGCTGAAATAAAATATGTGCTATCTTCACTATTATATAAAAAAAGCATACCTTCATAATCATCATATACAGCTATTGCATCGTCATCAGTAGTTATTATTTTTAGATCTCCATTTATATCATCTTCCATACTACGATAATCAGATTCTGCTTCTCTTTCACTTGTATAAGGTCCAAATGCTATGTAATATCCTCCATTACATGCATATATAAAGGCCAATAGATCTTCATCATCCTTTAATTCATCAATTTCATCTGTTATATCACTAATATCATCAAATTCCTTGTCCATTACAATAATATATGGACTAATATTTTGAGCATATCCCACTGTAATTTCGTCCTCTTTTATCCTTAAAATAGTCTCAAAATCTCTTTCTACTTCACCTACATTAAATCCATCAGTACTTTGAACAGTATAAGTATTGCTTCCATTCATGATGCTCTTAAGCCCTATGTCTACATAATCGGGTATATCATAACTAGCATAACTATAGCTACGGGTTGACATGACTAAAATAATTGCAAACAATATATATATAATATTTTTTCTCCCCAATGCTATCTCCCCCTCTTCATTATTTCTTTACATCCTATTTATTAAATAAAATATCAAACTTAATACTATGCTTATAATTATAGATGTCATTACAGGAAAAATAAAGGTGAAATTGCCTTTTTTAATAAAAATATCTCCAGGCAATCTTCCTAATCCCATTTTTTGAAAGACAATTAACGCTCCTCCCAGTACTATTAATAAAACACCAATAGTTATTATCATCTTTCCTATAGATTGCATTTATTCCACTCTCCTATGAAATAATCACTACACAAAATTCTAAAATATAAGTTCCGCCTTTAATTCTCGAGTTTTATATTAAAATGTTTCAAACACCTCTGAGTCACTACTCTACCCCTTGGAGTTCTATTTATAAATCCTATCTGCAATAAATAAGGCTCATACACATCTTCTATAGTATTTCTCTCTTCACCAATAGATGCAGCCAATGTATCTAGGCCTACAGGACCACCTCCAAATTTTTCTATGATAGTCATTATAAGCTTTTTATCTACATTATCTAGACCTAAATCATCCACTTCCAACAATTCCAATGCCTTCTTAGCAACTTCTTTATTTACAAATCCATCTTCAACTACTTGGGCATAATCCCTTACTCTTTTTAATAGTCTATTTGCTATCCTTGGTGTTCCCCTGGACCGCTTAGCTATCTCCAATGCCCCTTCTTCATCAATATCCACCTGTAATATTTCTGCTGACCTTCTAACTATGATTTTTAAATCATCAATCTCATAATAGTCTAATTTGCAGATAACTCCAAATCTATCTCTTAATGGAGATGTCAAAAGACCGGCCCTTGTAGTTGCCCCTATAAGAGTAAATCTAGATAAATCTAATCTTATAGACCTTGCACTGGGTCCCTTTCCTATAATTATGTCCAATGCAAAATCCTCCATGGCAGGATATAATATTTCCTCTACTGTTCTATTTAACCTATGAATTTCATCTATAAATAATACATCATTTTCCCCTAAATTAGTTAATATAGCAGCTAAATCCCCTGGTCTTTCAATAGCAGGACCAGAAGTAATTCTAATATTTACCCCCATTTCATTAGCTATTATACTTGCAAGGGTTGTTTTTCCTAAACCAGGTGGTCCATATAATAGTACATGGTCTAAGGATTCTTGTCTGTCTTTTGCTGCTTTGATAAAAATCTCTAATTTTTTCTTTATCTTATCCTGTCCTGTATATTCCGTTAAGGTTTTAGGTCTCAATGAAAATTCCATCTCATAATCTTCTTCCCTTATATTCCTTGTTATAATCCTATTTTCCATTTCCTCCATTCCCTATTACCTCCACTATTTTTTTGACAATTCCAATAAAGCCTTCTTTATAGTTTCTTCAGTAGTTAAGTTCTCCATATCTATTTTACCAATAACCTTATTTATTTCTATTCTAGTATAGCCCAATGCCATTAATGCAGTTATAGTCTCGTCTATATTTCCATGAGTTGATATATCTACACTTGTTAAATCTTCTGATATATCATATTCAATTTTGTCCTTAAGCTCCAATATTATTCTTCTAGCAGTTTTTTTTCCTACACCTGGTGCCTTAGACAAATTATCTACATCTTCAGATGTTATAGAAAGCTTAATATCATTTGGAGACATAGTAGACAACATGCCTAGACCTACTTTGGGTCCTATTTTGCTAACAGATAACAACAATTTAAATATTTTAAGTTCCTCATTAGATGTAAATCCATAAATACTAATGTCGTCTTCTCTTACATTTAATAATGTATATATTTTACAATTTTTCTTGCCATCATCTTCATTAATAGATAATATAGAATTTCTAGAAGTAAATACCTTGTACCCTATTCCTCCATTCTCTATAACTATATAATCTTCTCCAATAAAATCTATAATGCCCTTTATATATTCGAACATAGAAAAACCTCCATTATCTTATTCTAAATAGACTGTCAAAATTCATTGAATGGGCATGACATATAGCTACCGCCAAAGCATCGGCTACATCATCAGGTTTAGGTATTTCAGAAAGATTTAAAAGTATTTTTACCATTTCTTGTACTTGTCTTTTTTTAGCCCGTCCATATCCAACTACTCCTTGTTTTACCTGTAAAGGAGTATATTCAAAAATATCTATCTCTTTATTTATTGCTGTCAATAATTCTACACCTCTGGCCTGTCCCACATCTATAGCTGTTTTTACATTTTTATTAAAAAATAACTCCTCTATAGCAAAGACATCGGGATTATATTTAACTAAAATTTCAGTAAGCTCATCATATATAATTTTAAGTCTTTCTGGAAAAGAATATTTAGGCTCTGTAGTTATTGCACCATAATCTATCACTTTAAAATTATTTCCTTTATATCTTATAATACCATATCCTACAATTGCAATTCCTGGATCAATTCCTATTATTATCACTGAATCATCTCCCTATAAAAATTACATACTATACAAACATATATTCGATATTTTTCTCCAAATTCCTTTATTATTTTCAAATATAAAAAATAAGACATTATGTCTTATTTTTTATATTTAACTTATAAAATTTTCTAAAGTATTTATAAGTTCTTCCTGACTATCAACAATTATGCCCTTCCTTAATTTTTCTTGATCTACCTCTCTCAATAAGCTTACAGGATGGCTTATTATTTCTTTTAAATCCATCTCTCCCTGTTCATTTATCTTATATACAGCTATCCTACCATCTTTTTCTTTTAATACATAATGATTTGGACAAATCTGTTCCTTGTTTACTTTAATAATAACCTTATTATTATTAAAATACACTACTTTCCAGTCTAGCTCTCTAGATAATATATATTCATCTAAGTCTTTTTCACTCATATTTATCATATTTTCATCAGGTTTTTTAGATTCTCTTATAGTGTGATCACATTGTGTATAGTATATTATATATTCAATATCTGTATTTGGTCTTATTTTTTCTTCTTCTCTAGCTATCTCAACATTGTTCTGTTCTTCCATAGAAATATCTTGAGGTTCATCAACCTTCTCTTGAGGCTTTTTATTCACTATTTTATCTCCTGCAAATACTCCTAAATAAAAACCACTAACTATAGAAGCAGTTAGAATCAGGGCAAAAATCCACCCTTTTAAAAATTTCATAAAATATCCCTCCTAAGTCTCTCTAGAGGGATATTTTTTCCAACTTCTATGTATTTTATTCATTTATACTAAATTTAAACATATCTTTTTAATACTTTATCATTCAATGCATACCAACAGGCATCTTTATAAATATTTTTAAGATTTCTAGTCAATACCTGTACTATAGCTGAATACACTTTATTTATATGAGTCTCATCAAGTTTGTAACACTCTTCTTTAATATTAAAATTCTGGTTATAAATATTGAAATCCAACTTCAATTGCTTGTCAACATATTTATCTAAATTTATAATTTTTTTCTTTATAACTTTTTCACAAAAATCATTAACCATTTTGTGTATATCTTTGTCCCTATTTTCTTTCATATCTATTTCTTTTCTTATACTATTCCGTATACCCTTTGCCTTTTTATCTTTAATATTGAAATGAAACAAATAATTTTGTTCATATATTTTTTCGATATTAAATACTTCTAAAGCTCTTTTTTCGATAATATTTACCCAATTATTATTGAAAAATCCATATTTATAACCTTCTAAATAAAAACATAACTCTATTCTATTGATATCATCATGTATTATCCTAGTTATACTTTGGGCTATTATATCTTTATTTTCATTATTATTTAATACAGTTTTAATTCTATGTCTGATATTTTTAGAACAAATATATTTAGGATATATATTGCTTATGTTCTCTTCCAAATCATATAGAGATAACAATATATGTATAGAATTAATATCATTATCGAATAAAAACTGATTTTTTAATCCATCATACAATTCCCACAATTTTATCGCAGATGTGGACATAAAAATCCCTCCCTTAGCAATTATTACCAACTTCAAAGAGGGCTATAACAAAACCTATCAAAAAAATATACATTTAGTAGAAAATCTTTTTCATTTTTATGCATGTCCGACTACTTAAAATGTATATAATCTAAATCTTTACCTAAATACCTTAATTGACTCTTTGATGCTGTAAAAGATTTTCTGTTATAAACCCTGAGACCAAATTAAACTAACATTCTATGGGATACTTCATATTCTATTATTTTTCGATATATTTTTCAAATTAAAGATGACTTAGAATATTATATAATTTAATTGACCATCTGACAATAGCTACTGGGAATCTTTTTTGTAACTATGTTAAAATAAATTAAAATATTATTATAAAAGGAGGTACCAATGAATCTCTTATTAATTCTTTTTACTGGTCTAATATCAGGGTTTTTAAATACTGTAGCTGGAGGTGGATCATTATTCACAATTCCCATATTAATATTTCTAGGACTTCCTTCAGCTATAGCAAATGGAACTAATAGAATTGCTTTAATGGTTCAAAATATTGTAGCCATATGTAATTTTAAAAGCAAAGGTTTTTTTGATTATAGATTAGGACTTACATTGGCTATTCCTGCCACTATAGGTGCAATAATAGGAGCTAAAATTGCAATATCACTGTCTGATGAACTTTTTAATAAAATATTAGCCACTATTATGATAGGAATTTTGATACTGATTATATGGCAGCCTCAAAAAAAGTCTTCAGAAATTCACTCATTAAAAGGTGCTAAAAAATTTGTTGCTATAATTGTATTTTTATTTATAGGTATCTATGGAGGATTAATCCAAGCTGGAGTAGGATTTATTATCATTGCATCTTTGACTCTTATCACTGGATTCTCTTTAACAAAAATAAATAGTATTAAAGTTTTAGTTGTAGCTTTATATATGCTATCTTCACTGATTGTATTTATAGTAAATAATAAAATAGATTGGACATTTGGTATTATTTTAGCAATAGGCAATAGTATCGGTGCTTATTTAGGAAGCAACTTTGCTGTAAACAAAGGAGATAAATGGATTAGAATTGTTGTCATTGTATCAGTAATACTAATGTCTCTAAAACTCTTTGGTGTTATAGATATTTAGGTATTTATAATACTAAATCCCCTCAAATTGTAGACAAAGCTATAAGATAAGTTAGTAGGTAACAGTTAGTAGTAAGTAGTTTAATGATGAAATCTGTAGGATTTCTGCCATCAACTACTACCTACTAGCTAATACCTACTAACTTCTTTTTTGCTTTTTTTACACTCTTCACTTTACCACTAAGCGATTCACTCCAAATCATAATAAAGATTTGGGTTCTCTGCTTATACCATCAACTACTAACTCATTTAATTAGTCAAAATTGATTTATAAAAAAATACCCTTTCTAAAATATCTATTTGAGTCTTTTCAAGTATTTCATCTACATAGTCATATTCATCTTTTTTTATGGTCCTTATATAGTAATACTCAATAAATTTATATCCTGCCCCCAAGGTATTGTCTATAAATTTATTACCCTTTTTATTTATAAAATGAACAAAATATTTTTTATTTTCATCAGCAATAATACATAATATAACATTATCTGCCTCACCTTTTTTTACTTTTTCCACAGAGTTCTTCTGACATTTACTATTTTCACGCAAATCTCCTTTTATAAATTTATTTTTATCTAACTTGATTAGATGTCTATTACAATATTTTTGTATATTTTTATTAAAAAAACCTTTAATGAAATCTATCTCCCTCCCTTCATATTGTAGATATAGGTATAAAATGAGTTAGTAGTTAATGGTTAATAGGTAGTAGTTTAATGATAAAATCCATAAAATTTCTTCCGACAACTACTAGCTAATACCTACTAACTCATTTTTGTTTATCAATTATGATGATATTTTTTATGATATCTTTTGTATTATCTATTTCATTTTACAAAGAGTATCTACTAAAGAATATATAATTGATGCCGCTAAATTTGATGTCATATTATCTATATCCAATTTAGGTGAAATCTCTGCTATATCAAAACTTATTACTTTTTTAGATTTTAATATATATTTAAGATATTTTAACAGTATTTGTGGAGTTATTCCTAAGGGTTGTGGAGCACTTACTCCAGGTGCATATGCAGCAGCCAATACATCTGAACATATTGTTATATATATATATTCTTGTTGGGATATAAAATTTCTAAGTTTATTTAATAAATCAATCTCTTCTTTTTTTTCCATGTGCTCTGCCAATATATATTTAGTATTTAGCTCATTTGCTGTCTTAAACAAGCTCAATGTATTGCTATGTTTCTGTATACCTATACAAAAATAAGAAAAATCTATATTTTCTTGTATGCATATATCTGATATCTGTCGAAACATAGTACCTGAACTAGATTCTTTATCATATGGTCTTAAATCAAAATGGGCATCAAAATTTATTATGCCTATATTTGGTTTTTTTGTATGTTTTTTTAAATAATTTAACACACCATTATAATGCCCAAAGGCAATCTCATGTCCCCCACCTAAAAGAATTGGGAAAAGATTTGAATCTAATATCTTTTCTACTGAAATAGCAAGTAAATCCTGGCTCTCCTGTAATGTACAATTTCTATTGATTATATCTCCAGCATCAAAAAGTTTTACATCTTTACTAAAACAACAGGGTAAATTAGCCATTTTTTTTCTTATAGCCTTTGGTCCATCAAAAGCACCTACCCTGCCATTATTTATTTTTATACCCTCATCAGAACAAAACCCTATAAATCCAATCCCCAATTTATCTTCATATGGTGTTAATTTTTCATCTGTTAAATCTATTCTTTCAATCCATTGATGCCATCTATATGCATAAAAATCATCTAAACTATCAATTCTTCCATTCCAAAAACTTTCATCTGTAGTTTTATAGTTTTTTGTAAACATTTAAATCCTCCCGATTTTATATATATTAAAAATTGTTTAATGACAAACCAATAATCATTGTAACTTTCTTCTGGAATTTTATCAATGTTTAAAATAAAAAATACACCTCTCCATGCTATATATTAGTTATACATAACATAAAAAGATGTATTCAATATTAATTGTTCATATACTGATAATATTTTATATCTCCAAATCCTCTGGCATTTCCCAATTATGATACACATCTTGAACGTCGTCATTATCTTCTAATGCATCAATTAGTTTAGTCATATTTTTAATGTCTTCTTTGCTATCTAGCTTTGTTTGATTTTGAGGAATAAACGATACCTCTGCTGTAGAAAATTCATATCCAATACCCTTTAATGCATCTTTAACTGCACTAAAATCTTCTGGTGTAGTTGTTATTTCAAAATATTCATCATCTGCTTCAAAGTCTTCTGCTCCCGCTTCTAATGCCTGCATCATCATTTCATCTTCATCCATATTCTCTTTTCTATCTATGATTAGTATACCCTTTCTATCGAACATAAAAGATACACATCCAGTTGCCCCTAGATTTCCACCATGTTTAGAAAAATAATGTCTTACATCTGCTGCTGTTCTATTCTTATTGTCAGTTAAACATTTCACCATTACTGCTACACCGTTAGGACCATATCCTTCATAACTTATCTCTTCAAAACTTGCACCATCTAAATCCCCTGAACCCTTTTTTATAGCCCTATCAATGTTATCATTGGGCATATTCTCTGCTTTAGCCTTATCTACAGCAGCAGCTAATGCTGCATTGTATTCGGGATCATCTCCACCTTCTTTAACAGCAACAGTAATAGCCCTAGCCAATTTAGTAAATATCTTGGCCCTCTTTGCATCCTGTCTTCCTTTTCTATGTTTTATATTAGCCCATTTTGAATGTCCAGCCATTTTGTAAATACCTCCTTCTATTACCTAATAAAAACTCACTCGATATTATATTTTATCATAAAAATTCATCTAAAAAAATACTTTGTTTATTTGTATAATATCAAAAATAAAAAGAAAGAAAATACAATCACAATGCCTCTAACTACTAAGACATTACAATATTAACTATTTTCTCTCTTTCTTCGTCTCTTTTTAAAATTTATGCATACTATTCAAATATCCCAGTACTCAAATATCGTTCTCCACTATCAGGCGCTATCACAACTACCTTTTTTCCTTTTCCTGCTTTTTTTGCTAATTGCAATGCCACATATATAGCAGCACCTGAAGAAATACCCACCAATATTCCTTCTTCTTGAGCTAATTTTTTCATTGTATCTACTGCATCTTCATATTCTACCTTTTCTATCATATCAACAACCTGTAGATCCATTGTTTTAGGAATAAATCCAGCACCAATCCCTTGAATCTTGTGGGGACCAGGTTCTTCTCCTGATAATACTGGAGAATCCTTAGGTTCTACTGCCACAGTTTTAACAGAGGGTAATTTTTCTTTAAGCACCCTAGAAACACCAGTTACAGTTCCTCCTGTGCCTACTCCTGCAATGAAATAATCTAATTTTCCTTCCATTTGTTCTATTATTTCATTGGCCGTGGTATTTACATGTGCATCGGGGTTATAAGGGTTTTCAAATTGTTGTAACATGTAGTAATTGCTATTTTCCTCAGTAAGCTCCTTTGCCTTATCTATAGCCCCTTTCATTCCTTTACTTCCTGGAGTAAGAATTAATTGAGCCCCATAAGCTTTAAGAAGATTTCTTCTTTCAATGCTCATAGTATCTGGCATAACAATTACAACTTTATATCCCTTGGAAGTACCAACCATAGCTATTCCTATACCTGTATTGCCACTGGTAGGCTCTACTATTACTGAACCTTTCTTCAGCTTTCCTTCTTTTTCTGCACCTTCAATCATATTTAATGCTATCCTATCTTTAATACTACTACCTGGATTAAAAGATTCTAATTTAACATAAACATCTCCACTATCCTGGGTTAATATTTTATTTAATCTAATCATAGGGGTGTATCCTATAAGTTCATATATATTATTTACAATTTTCACCTTATCATCTCCTTTTAACCATAATCCCAAGTAATTCAATCGGTTTTATCGGTATTATATAAAATATGTATTGTAAAGTCAATAGTATAAGTTTATGTATATAGCAAAAAATAATACCAATACTATATCTTAGTAAATATAATTGGAGTGAATTGTATGTCTACAAAAAAGAAGAAATATCCCATATTCTTAGGAATTTTAGTGGGTATTATAAATGGTGTATTTGGATCTGGAGGCGGTATTATCCTAGTATTATCATTAATATATATATTACATCTCGAAGAGCATAAATCCCACTCAACAGCTATATTTATAATACTGCCTTTAAGTGTTCTAAGTACAGTATTATACTTTAAAAATAATGTGATTCATCTTGATAATGACCTTTTAATAATATGTAGTGGTAGTGTAATTGGAGGTCTTATTGGGGCTAAATTACTAAACTATATACCAACTAATGCATTGAAAAAAATCTTTGGCATTATTATGATTATAGCCTCTGTGAGGATGGTGATAAAATAGTGATTATTTTTTTTATAGGATTATTTAGTGGTATTATGGGAGGCATGGGTATAGGTGGTGGCACTTTATTAATACCTGCTTTAACTTTTTTTACTGACTTATCCCAAAAACAAAGCCAAGGTATCAATCTAACAATCTTTATACCTACTGCTACTATATCTTTATTATTTCATTTTAAAAATAATAATATAGAAACTAAAATAGCTATCCCAATTATTATTTCTGGACTATTAGGGGCATTTATTGGCTCCACTTTAGCTATTAATCTTTCAAACCAAAACATAAAAACAGCATTTGCATTGTTTTTATTTATTATGGGTATATTCCATATTTTCTATAAAAAATAAGAGCTTATCAAAATAAGCTCAGATTATTGACAACCATATATTTGTGACAAAAATATAAAGTAATAGTTTAGTAGGTCTATTTCAATTCCGCTAAAACACATTCTAAATATACAAATTTAGTATCTATTTTTTCTGCTTTATCTAAAACCTTCTCATCTGCTGTTCCTGGCTGAAACCAGAGATTTTCAATCCCTAATTCCTTGGCTTCATCTATAACCTTAATAGACAAAGCTGGTGGTACTACGAAGTCAACTACTTCTGGTATTTTAGGAAGTTCTTTCAAAGAAGAATAGCATTTATCTCCATCTATTTCTTCATATCTAGGATTAATAGCATATACTTCATATCCATTATCTTTAAGTATTTTCCAAATTTTATAACCAAACTTTCTAGTTGTTGGTGTCGCCCCCACTACTGCCCATACCTTTTTATCCAACATCTCCTGCTTTAATTTTTCCATATTTTCCATTCTAAACTCCTCCCTTATTTTATAATTTGCCCATTATCTATTGAAAAAAACTCTTTCCCTAACATATCAAATTTAACCTTAGCACTGGTCATATCTATAATTTTATTTTTCAGCTCATCAGTTCCTGACGTTTCACATAGTACTATCAAATTCACTGCATCATCATATATTACATCTTCAATTATATATCCCATAGCTAAAAGATCGTTTTCTACTTTCCCATATAGAGTATAATCTACACGTATCTTTATTCTATTATATAATACCTTATGTACTATATTAGCTGCATCTAATGCTATTTTAGCCCCTTTGGTATATGCCCTAACTAATCCACCTGCTCCTAATTTTTTACCTCCAAAATACCTAGTTACAACAATTACTACATTTCTTAGATCTTCTTTTTTTATAACCTCTAATACTGGTATCCCTGCTGTACCACTAGGTTCACCATCATCACTATATCTCTGTATATTACTGTTTTCTCCAAAAACATATGCTAGTACATTGTGGGTTGCATCCCTATGTTTTGACTTTATCTCTTCTATAAAATCTATTGCATCTTGCTGACTATCTATGGGTTTAGCATAACCTATAAATCTAGACTTATTTATTATAATCTCATCGACACCTATACTATGAATAGTCTTGTATCTATCCTTCATACTTAACTCTCCTTTAATGCTAAAAATAATTTCATAATCTATTTTATATTATATTACAAAAAAAACAAAGGGCAGATTTTCTGCCCTATACAACTAACTCTTCTTTTTTCAAATCTAAATACTTTTTATAGGCGAGACTAACTAAGGATTTATCTTGACTGTAGGTTATCATATCAACAGCCTTATCGATATGATAAAAACCTCCTTCTTTAAATCCTTCACTTTTCTTGACGCTGTATTGGTCTGTATCAGACTCCATGATATACCATATTATCTGATTACATACTGGTCTTTGTCTAGATAAAGAATAAAATTCGTAACTTGTTTCCCCGACAGATGACACAATATCAGCATCAACACCAGTCTCTTCTTTTACACGACTTACTGCCGTTTCAGAAGCTAGGAAACAGTCACGAATTTTTCCTTTAGGTAAAACCCATTCGTCTTTTTCATTTTTCAGTATAAATACTTCATCTTTATAAAAAACCACTCCACCAGCACAACTTCTAAAAAGCATATTTAAACGCCTCCTCCCTATTCTTATCTTTATAATATAATAAACTCCCAATTATTTCAAGAGTTTTCAGAACCTTTGAACTTTTTTTAGATATATTTTTGTATTTCCATAATAGTTTCCTTTGCTGCTCTTTTTACATATTCCTTTTCATTTCTACTCATAAGAACATTTTTTAACTTTTTTATAGATTCTATATCCCCTATACCAGTTAACGCTTTTATTGCATATTGTCGCACTTGAGGGTTTGAATCCTCAAGTACCTTCTCTATCCATGGCTTAGCAGTCTTATCCATTATTTTCCCTAGAGCTGAACATGCCAATCTTCTATAATTGACATTTTTACTCCTCAACTCCATTCTCAGAAATGGTAAAAATTTAGAATCCTTAATTTCACCCATCATCCATATTAATATCATTCTATCATCGGGATTTTTAAACTTGGTATATCTATTACAAATTTCAGATATTAAAAATTTCCTTTTTTGTTCTTTTAAACCCGTTATTATATCTAACCTAGTGTTTTTATCTTTTGACATAATCTCTATTAATACATCTTTGCTATTTCTTTTTTTACTTAACTCTATCTTTGCCTTTATTATATGCTTTTCCACCTGTTTTTTATCCATATTTCTTATAATAGATAATACAGATATACTCTTACCTTCCCTATAAAGCATATATGTTATTTGATAATCTTCAAAATTGCATATATTTTCCCATCTGACATTTTTATCAGTCAAGACTTATCACCCTTTAGTCTAAAATATACTTTTTAAGTCTATTATATTCAATATGATTTAATACAGCTTTGATTTTGATCCCTTCTTCTATATATTCATACTCTTCGACTTTGCTTTCACTAAACACTTTTGAAGAAATGTCTCCTTCGCTATATGGTATTAAAAGCTTTACATCATAAAATTTTTGTGGTAAATTTTCTTCAATCTCTTTCATTAATTTATCTACACCAATACCCTCTTTTGCCGAAATGTATACTTTAGGACCTTCTATATTGTAATTCACATCTTTATAATCTATCTTATCTGTTTTATTAAACACCGTTATGATAGGTTTATCTATTGCCTGTAAATCCTTAATAATTTTCATAGTCGTATTCATCTGTATATCCAGATCTTCATTGGTTATGTCCACTACATGCAATAATAAATCCGCATATTTTACCTCTTCTAAAGTACCTTTAAATGCCTCAATAAGATGTGTAGGTAGCTTACTTACAAATCCTACTGTATCCGTTACAAGGAACCTCTGTCCATTTGGCAACAAGCTTTTTCTAAGTTTTGTCTCTAAACTAGCAAAAAGCATATCCTTTACATATACATCCTTTTTATCCGTATAATCATCAGATCTTTTTATAATATTATTAAACAAAGTAGATTTACCTGCATTGGTATATCCAACTAAAGCAACAACAGGTAAATTAGATTCACTTCGTTTATTTCTCTTTATATCTCTGTTCTTTTCTATATCTTTAAGCTGTTTTTTTATATCTGTTATCCTAGATAATATATGTCTTCTATCTATTTCCAACTTCATTTCCCCAGGCCCTCTAGTACCTATACCTCCTCCAGTCCTTGATAATTGGGTACCTAGACCTATGAGTCTTGGGAGTCTATATTTAAGTTGTGCCAATTCAACCTGTAATTTACCTTCCTTAGTTAATGCTCTACTGGCAAAAATATCTAATATTAAATTAGTCCTATCAACTATTTTTCTATTCACTACCTTTTCTACATTTCTCATTTGTGCTCCTGATAATTCATCATTAAAAATAACAGTATCAATATCTAGCTCTTCACAATAAATCGATATTTCTTCCACTTTACCCTTTCCGATATAAAAAGATGAATCTACCCTATCTCTTTTCTGAATAATACTGGATACCACCTCTCCTCCAGCAGCTTCAGCTAATTCCTTTAATTCCTTAACAGAGCTATCTATTGTGATGCCATCATTACTGTTTGTATCCAATCCAACTAAAAGTACTTTTTCCATACTACACCTCTCTAAATTATTTTATAATAAATTTTAATAGTTTCTTTAATTAACTTTGTTTTAAATAATATTTTATATTAAAACAATTATATTTTCTATAGTTACTATTGTTCACTTGGGATAACGTTCATATATTCATCTTTAGGAACTCTAATATAGTTATTAGGTACATCTCCCACTATAATAGTCTCTGCTATGGGCACTCTAGTACTTACTTGGGCAGTATCTGCTCCTAATGGTACTATTATCTTGACATCAGCCCTTATTGTCAAAAAAACTCTATGAATAGTCTGGTTTATACCTGATTCCTCAAATTCAGTTTCAAAGTCTACACTTACAGTGCCCTTAGGCACTATATTAATATTAAATTTAGGTCCTACTTGAGACAATATCTGACTGTTTAGTGCATTTCCCAATGGTATCCTTATGCTTTTAGCAGATATTTCTCCCATCTTCCGTTGCACCTCTAAAGCTACATCAGAGGCTATACTATTCATAAGGGCTGTATTTGCTTGCATAGTTGTTACTCTTCCATCTTTATCATAAGATATGTATATTAAATCTTTATACTTTATATCATTCTTTATTTTAACCTTTACTGCATCATTTATTGCTTGAGTTGCTATCATCCTTCCCTTCACTTCACTTATTGCCAATACTGTTGGCTTTATATTTTTTTCTACAAATACAAAACCATAAATGATAAAGACTGTTATTAATACTATAGCAAAAAAAATCTTTTTCTTTCTCTTTTTATACTTATTCACATAAACACACCCCTCTACAGTATATGCTTATGATTAATAAAAGTATAAAGTCATTATAATTTATCTTTAGCTAAAATATTTCTTTTCATATTTAAACCAACTATATAATCTAAAATATATCTGTACCGAGGCCACTAGTAAAAATATTATTCCCATTACATAATTCAAAAATAAGAAAATTATACTAATTAAAATATATAATATAATTAATACAGTGTTTTTAAATGTATTTATTGGACCTCCTAGCAGATCTCCCCTTAACTTTTTTATGTTTTTTACATAACACCTATCATGATAAGTAATAGGCTTTGGATTTAGTAATTCTGATACTACTACCAAATCATTTAGATATTTTATTTCTCCACCACAATGATGACAAACAGGTTTAAAATCTTTCATTTTTTCATCCCCTCTAAATTATGAATACCCATATTTTGTTAAATCAATTATACCATATGTTTTTTCAAATACTAAATGAAAATATGAGAAAATTCTTTAAACTATGCTATAATATTTTTATAGTTTATTTAATACTTTAAAAATAAGGTGATATTATGTCTAGCTTTAAAAAATTAATCTATTTAATCTCTGGAAAACCTTTTTTGCCAAAGGATATAATCAATGGAAATGGAAAGCTTCTACTCCATATTTCAGATACCCCTGAGTCTTTTTATTCTACTTTAAAATCTATAATTAATCAATTAAAACCTAATTATATTGTTCACACTGGAGATTTGGTTGATAATATAAAATTAGAAATTCGTCCTTATAAAATTAATTACTATAAAAAAAGGGTATCAGATATAATAGATATCATGGAAAATTCATCAGCTGACAAAGTATTTATTGCATTGGGAAACCATGATGACAAATCAGCAGTAATGAACTATGTAAACCGTTCAAAAATTATTGATCTAAGTGATAACACATATATACAGAACATAAATGTTATGATGAGTCATTATCCCAATGAAATACTTAAATCTCCAGGAGACTTAAATCTATTTGGCCACAATATATCTCTATATACCAATACAAAAAATAAGAAAATATATCTAAATGGAATAATGAATATAAATATAATAAATCTAGATACCCTAGATCTATTTACATTACCCTATCCCTTTGGCACAGATGAAAAAAGGTTATGTAAAAAGAAAATAGGTCTTTAAGTATTTAAATATGTAGGAGGTGTATACTATGTTATCTTTATTCAGAAGAGCTCCAAAAATACTGTTATTTGAAAGTAATAATATGTTTTTATTTGAAAAAGTACTACTAGAAGATCTAAATGGCATTAAATGTACTTTTAATGAAGCCTTTGATATTTCTGATGACAAATCTACCATAGTATTGTTGGTAAAAAAACTGACAGAGGTAGTCAAAGACCCTGATGTAGACAGTGTTATATTAGTTAAAATGCAATCGGATATATTATTGAGCAAGATAATAAATCATAAAAAATCCAATTTAATTAGTAAAATGCGTATAGCTCCAATAATGCTGATAATGAGGTCCTTTGGTAATATAGACAAAGTTATAAATGAAATAAGAAAAAAACACCAACAAGCCGTTATTGGAAATTCCTATGATTTATGGCAAAAATATAATTTTGGTACAATAGTATCTTTTACACAAAAGCCTCTTCACAGAGTACTTTCTTTGTCACAGCTGCATAAAAACTCTCTATATATAAAAGAAGACTATGTTAAAGTTATCTATGAATTTAGTATAAATAGTCTTAAATATTTAAATGCTGGTATTGACAATAAAGATTGGTATGAAATTGAAATTAAGATATATGATAAATTTAGCAGATATGACATTCATTATAAAAGACTTGTTGATATTATTCAAAACTTAGAATTAGGATTAATATTAGGTGAATCCTGGGGAAAAGATAACGCCTTATTTTTACTTCATGTCGATATATATAGGATAAGACTTTTCACTTTATATAATCCAGAATACATAAAAAAAATATTAGTAGGTTTAGAACATCTTGATAATGGTAATAGAATAGTAGATTATGATTTATTTTATAAGCGAAAAAAAATCCATTGGACAGATATATTGGAAAATAGAAAAACAGATCGTGGAGAATTTGGCAAGAAAATACGAAAAGAGATAATAGAACAATTAAGTAAAAAAGAAGCCCATTTGTTATTTGATCAAGAAGCAAAAATTATTGAATCTCAAAATAAATAGAATTATACTGTTGTTTATAAATCTATTTATATTATATTTTAAATAGTTTGATGCCAATAGTTCTTTCTACAGCTTAGTTAATAGTTCGTAGTCCGTAGTTAATGGTATAAATCCTATGGATTTGTTCCTTATACTACTAACTATTAGCTATGAACTACTCCTATCTATTTCATCATATTGTTTATTTTATTTAATTTTTCATATGCATTTTGTAAAAAATCAATTGGAGATATGCCTTTATTTCTACAGGTTACCTCTAAAGTTAAGTTCCCTTTATAATTAATCTCCTTCAACTTTTTAGATATATTATCCCAGTTTATCTCTCCATATCCTGGTAATAAATGCATGTCCTTATATCCATCATTATCTGACAAATGAGTACAAAACAGTCTATTGCCCAACCTATCCAATATATCTATTGGTTTTTTACTATATATATTGTCATGGGAACTATCATAACAAATGCCCAAATTAGATAACGGAATTTCTTCTAAAAGTCTATAAAGTGTACTTACCCCTTTAGTATTTTCTAATGCTATCTTTATTCCAGCCTCATTGGCCATTTGAGATATTCTTTTTATGCTATCCAGTCCGTATTTATTAAATTCTGGTACATATTCTTCCTCATTTATATGCATTACCATCATAGGTATATTATATTTTGCACAGTCTTCAACCCATGAAAAATATTTTTTCAAAATATTTTCTCTCTTATAAGCCACTTCACTCCATAGTAAATTGCTTTTACTATATGGTACATGAATATTTTCTAAATTTAGTCCCATATCTCTAACCATATATGGCATATATTCTTTTTTTATAGTTTTAGGAAATGTCTCATCTTCCCACCAGATTATAGTAGAATCAAATCCTGCTCTTTTTATGATATCAAGTCTTTCTGGTAATGGCTGTACATATCCAAACCAAGAAAATATGCCAAAATTATAACTTTTTTTCTTCAAAATTACACCTCCAATATCCATAAGTCCTCTTAATTATATCAAATCACTTAAAATAAAGGTATTATAACTGCTAAATTTAGATATAATTACTTAATAAAGATAGCCCTTATTTTGTAATTATTATTTAATTTAACAACAATACTGCAATATGATATAATTATTTTGATATTTTTATAAAATTTTCTGCCTTCACCTTAAAAAGGAGGTATACAATTGGCTGAAGAGAATAAACGAACAAACAGAAAAAAGGTAAAAAAGAAAAGAAAAAAGATTAGTTTTCTTAGACTCTTTATTGTTTTATTTTTATTAACTGCTTTTGTAGGAGGAGGAATAGTTGGAGGATATATATTTGCCACTATAAAAAATGCTCCTGAGATTGACCCTACACAAGCTATAAATTTACTTAATCTTAGTTCTGAAATTCTAGATAAAGATGGGAAGCTTATAGAAAAAATACAGACTCAAGAATTTAGAACTATAGTAGATTTGGATGAAATATCTGATTATGTTAAGGATGCTTTTATAGCTATAGAAGATGAAAGATTCATAGATCATTTTGGTATAGATCCAAAGGGAATTGTCAGAGCATTTATGGTAAATTTAAAGGCCGGTGCCAATGTAGAAGGTGCCAGTACCATAACTCAACAATTGGCCAAAAATCTTTATCTTACTAACGATAAGACCTATTCAAGAAAAATTAAAGAGGCTTATATAGCCATCCAAATGGAAAAAGAATTATCTAAAGACCAGATATTGAAGGCATATTTAAATACTATAAATTTAGGTCAAGGAGCATACGGAGTCCAAGAAGCAGCTGAAACATATTTTTCAAAGGATGCTAAAGATTTGACTATTGCTGAAAGTGCAATGATTGCAGGTATTACCAAAAGTCCATCTAAATATCCCCCATATAAAAGATTCGATCCTGATAATGTAGATGAGGAAAAAGATGTAGTTGTAGGATATGTAGATGTATTGGGTAAAAGATATGCAGCTGTATTAAATCCTGATTCAATAGCAAGACAAAGAATAATATTAAAAAAGATGTTTGACTTAGGTATAATAACTGAACAAGAGTACAATGAAGCTATTAACACTGATATGTCTGAAGTAGTAAAGCCTGGAACTAAAAGAAATAAAGAAATAAACACTTCATTTTTTAATGATTATGTTAAGACTAAAGTAATAGAAGATTTAATAACTAAAAAGGGTTGGACAGAAGATGAAGCAATACATGCAATATCTAAAGGCGGATTAAAAATATACTCTACTATGGATATTAATTTACAAAGCAGAATAGAAGATGTATATGATAATTTTATGAAAATACTAGCAGGAGATACTACAAATGTCAAAGGTGCTGCACTAGTTATAAGAAAACTCAACAATGGTAATATAATTGATAGTAGAGGAAAAATTATGTACTATCAAAAGTCTAATATATTAGATAATGAAAATAACTTAATTCTAGATAAAAATGACTATAAAATAAATAACAATGGTGACTTAGTAATTAAAAGCAATAAAGTATATTATAGAAATCTTGATATAACTGGATATTATGATATAGATAATACTAAGACCCTTATTACCTATGGTGGTAGCTATATCCCAATGTCAAAGGAAAACTATATCGTTGATAAAGATAATAGACAAGTCATTATAAAAAATAAGTTTATAGAAAAAAACGATGATTTCTATACTATAGATAATAATGGAAATTTAAAAATAAATAGAAAATACCTATATATAGATAGTCATGGTGTAGTTCAACCACAATCTGCTATAGTTATCCTAGATTATAATACAGGAGAAATCAAAGGACTAATAGGTGGAAGAAATATTAAAAATAGAATGGTTTTAAATAGAGCAACTGATTCTCCAAGACAACCAGGTTCTGCTATTAAGCCTATTGCAGTATATCTTCCTGCCCTTGATAATGGCTTTACAGCAGCAAGTGTTATAGATGACATCCCTCATTATGATAGAAGTGGTAAACTATGGCCGCGAAACTGGTATAGAAGCTATAGAGGGTTGTCTACATTACGAAATGCAGTAGAACAATCTATAAATGTAATTTCAGTAAAAGTATTGGAACAAATTGGAGTAAATACTTCAGTTAATTACTTAACCAGTTTAGGTATAATTGATGCGGAACACCCTGAAAATGATAGCTTTGTTTCTAAAAGTGAAAGTAGTAACTCCGATGAAGACTTAGCTCCACTGGCATTAGGTGGTATGAACTATGGTATCACTCCACTTCGAATGACAGCAGCATTTGGTGCCGTGGCCAACAAAGGTATCTATTCTGAACCTATAGCTTACACTAAAGTACTAGATAAAAATGGAGAAGTGCTTTTAGAAAATAAATCTGAACATCATACTGTAGTTAGTCCTCAAGTTGCCTATTTGATGACTGATATTCTAAAATCAACAGTTACCAGTGGCCTTGCAAATAGGGCTAAAATATACCCTGGCAACGGAAAAATTCCAGTTGCAGGTAAAACTGGAACTACACAAGATAAATCTGATGCATGGTTCGCTGGATATACACCTTATTACTCAGCAGCTCTATGGATAGGAAATGATAACCCTGCTATCAAACTTTCCCAAGGAAGTAGAATGGCTGCTATCCTTTGGAGTGAAGTTATGAAGGCTGCACATGAAGGATTACCTGATAAAAACTTTATAAAGCCTCAAGGACTTGTCACTCGAAAAATTTGTATAGATTCTGGTAAACTTGCAACTGAACTATGTAGTAAAGATCCTAGAGGAAACAGAGTAAGAAATGAAATATTTATAAAAGGTACTGAGCCTACAGAACAGTGTGAAACCCATGTTCAAGTGGCAATAGATACTAGCACTAAAAAACTTGTAAATGACTATTGTCCTGCTGAATTCAGAGAATTTAAGGTGTTTATAAAAAGAAATCCTCCTTATAACCCTGAAGACCACAATAATATTGTTCCTTCTGATTATCAATATGAAGCACCTACTGAAACTTGTGATGTTCATAAAAAAACAGAAGAGCCTAATAATGATGACTGGTTCAATAATTGGATAATAGACGATGACGAAGAAGAAGAAAATAAAGATGATGATAAGCAATATGACGAAAATAATATAGAAGATAATACAATTGAATATCAGCCAGATCCTGACGATATAGAAGATGGATACAATTGGTAAAAAATATAAAAGGACTAAAAGCTTAGCTTTTAGTCCTTTTATATTCTAAACAAAATATGATTATATTTAACTTTTAGTCTTTGGTGTAAATAAAAGAGCCATTATATATCCAAATACTATAGCAGCTGCAACTCCTCCAGCTGTAGCCTGTATTCCTCCAGTAAATACTCCTATAATACCGTCTTCCTTTACTGCTTTTTCAACTCCATTGGCCAATGAATATCCGAATCCTGGTAAAGGCACAGTGGCACCTGAACCACCATAATTAACTATGGGTTCATAGATACCTATGGCTGTCAATATCACACCCGATGTAACAAATATCACTAATATATGTCCAGGAGTAAGTTTCGTTCTATCCATTAGTATTTGTCCTACTACACAGATAATTCCACCTACTATAAATGCTTTTATATAATCCATATTACACACCACCTCCCCACATCATATATCTCTACTTATAGTAACAGCATGTGCTATTCCAGGTATAGATTCTCCTTGTAATGCACTGGTAGAAGAATGTAATGCTCCTGTAGATACTAGTAAAATTTTATTGAATTTCCCATTTATTAATTCATTATATAAGTAGCCTCCAAAAACTACTGCAGAACATCCACATCCACTGGCTCCTGCATGAACATCTTGCTTTTCCTGATAAAATATTTCGATACCACAATCCGAGTAGATATTTTCTATGTCCAATCCTTCCTTTTTAAGTAAGTCTAAAGCTATTTCTTTTCCCACATAGCCCAAATCTCCAGTAATTATTAAATCATAATTATCTATAGAAAATCCTGTATCTTGAAAATGAGTTGCTATTGTATCCACTGCAGCTGGTGCCATTGCTGCTCCCATATTACTAGTATCAACTATTCCTGGATCAGATATTTTCCCAGTAGTCACATGTGTTATAAATGGTCCCACCCCTGTAGATGATAATATAGCTGCTCCTGAGGCAGTTGCCGTCCATTGGGCAGTCAGATTTCTCTGATTTCCCAATTCTAGAGGAAATCTAAATTGCCTTTCTGCAGTACTGAAATGGCTAGAAGTAACACATACTAATTTATCTGCATAACCTCCATCTATGGTCATTGCTCCTAAACTCAATGATTCTGTCATTGTGGAACATGCCCCATAAAGACCAAAAAAAGGAATGCCCATCTGTCTTGCTGCAAACCCTGAGGATATGATCTGATTCAAAAGATCTCCCCCAAACATGTATTCTATATCTTTTTGATTTAAATTTCCTTTATTAATAGCTATTTTTATGGCCTCTTGTTGCATTTTACTTTCACATTTTTCCCAAGTCTCTTCTCCCCATAAATCATCTTCCAATATCATATCAAAATAAGCTCTAAGAGGCCCTTCCCCTTCTTTAGGACCTACTACTGTTCCTGTAGATATTATAGATGGTGGGTTTTGAAATCTAACGGTCTGGGCACCTATTTTTTTTATTGCCATATTTTCCATCCTCCTTATACCTTAAATAGTAGATAAAACATGCCCAATATAACAGAGCTTCCAAATCCATAAACCAAAACAGGACCAGCTACCGAAAACATTTTTGCTGCAATCCCAAAGACATAACCCTCTCTTTTGTATTCCATTGCAGGAGAAACTATGGAATTTGCAAATCCTGTTATTGGTACTACAGAACCAGCACCTGCAAATTTTCCTATCTTATCATACACCCCTAATCCCGTTAAAAAAGCACCACTGAATATTAAAATTATAGATGTAGCAGTAGCAACTTGAGTCTTGTTTAATCCTAATCCTTCAAGATAATTAGATATAAACTGTCCTATTGTACATATGATCCCTCCTACTATAAATGCCCTTATACAATTTCTCATATATGTAGGCTTAGGAGATATATTTTCTACATATTCTTTGTATTCTTTTTTATTGATATTTTTCATTTAATCAATCCTTTCTTATTTCATAAAAATCCAATAGAAAAGTGAACCAAAAGTTTTTCCTAAGGCTATAGCTATAATTGTATATTTTAAATATACACTTAATTTTAATCTTCTTTTAAGTATAGGTAAGACATTTACTACTTCTGCCAATGCGGCAGCAATTAATCCTATGAATACACCTGATAATAATCCTATGGGTACAATAACTAATTTACTAATATTTATATTTAACCCTAAAAAACTTAAAATGGTAGTCACAACCACACCCATAGTAATTATCTTTTCATAAAAAGATATATATTGATAAGAATTAGTAAGTTGTGACAGTCTAGGTACTATATCCAATAATGTAATAAAAGAAGCCACTGCTGTACCTGTAGCCAAACCTCCAGCTAATCCTGTAACGATTATTAATCCCTTATACAATACTTTCATCCTCCATTAACTGCTATTATTTTGTTTTGCATTTTCCAAAACATAATCATCTATATTCTTTTTATACATAAATGTCTCTATCTCAAGAGGACTAGGTTCTTTTTTATATCTCTTTTTCATTATATGATTAAAAAAACTAAGCATACCTATACTCAATCCTATAGAATACGGGATTTCCATCAATAAATTTTCTCCCTTTACTTTTTCACCTGTAACTATTAAATATATTTGGTCAAAAGCCCCTTCCATATTTACATCTTCATGGAAATTTATTATTGCTATAGCAGCACCTATAAAAAGTAAAAAGCTCACTGCCACAACTTTTATATATTCAGCTGTTGGATTCTTATAATTATTTTCTTTTATATTTACTAATATCTCTGGACTACCAAAGACTACAATATCTAAATTTTTCGAGGTTTTATCTATACACTTTATAACCTCAATAACAGATATCACTTGATTCTTTTGATCTTTTACAGTTGTTATCTGAATATTTAATAATTCTTCCATTAATTTTTCATCTATACAATATATATTTGCTATATCTTTTAATTTTATAATTCCATAGGGTTTTTTAGATATTTTATTTTCCAATTGTACAAATACTCGAATATTTTCTATTGTATATCCCTCCCTATGTTATTATTCATGACTAAAATTGCCTTTTTAGGCACTTCTTTAGAGGAATTATTACTAATAAAAAAAGCATATGCTATACTAACACTTATAAATATGATAAAAACAAATAATATTAATTTTCTTCTAAAATTCATATCTATATCACCCCATAAATATTTCTAATTTTATTATTTACTATTATATATTTTTAATACTTAATAAAATTAGAAATGAAAATTGACTGTCTTAAGACAGTCAATTTTCATTAAGTATTTTTTTCATATTATTAAGTACTTTCTTTTCTATTCTAGAAACCTGTACTTGGGATATGCCCAATTTTTTAGCTATTGCTGTCTGGGTCTTGTCCTCAAAATATCTCATAATAATTATTTGCCTTTCTCTAGGTTTAAGCCTTCCTATCAATTCCTTTACTGTTATCCTATCAAGGATTTTAGAATCTTCATTTTCTACGCCCTCTATTCTATCTATCAAATGTATAGGTGAGCCATCTTTATGATGTATCACATCATACAAATATTCGGGATTAGCATTTGATTCTAAAGCCATGATTATATCTTCTTTGTCTATATCTAACTCATTTGATATTTCTTGAATACTAGGCTCTCTTCCTAAAGTTTTAAACATTCTTTCCCTAGTTGCTTTAGCCTTATTTGCAGTTTGTTTTAACGACCTACTAACCTTTATTATACCATCATCTCGTAGAAACCTCTTTATTTCTCCCATTATCATTGGAACCGCATATGTAGAAAATTTTACATTATAGGTAGTATCAAATTTATCTATAGCTTTGATAAGTCCTATGGATCCCAGTTGAAATAAGTCTTCCCCTTCATGTCCTCTATTACTAAATCTTTTTACTATACTTCTTATCAATCCTATATTATTTTCAAGCAATATAGTTTGTGCTGACTTATCTCCTTTTTGAGCCCTTGCTATCAATCTCATGGTCTCATCATGAGTCAGCAATCCATTTTCTTCTCTTTCTAAGAAATCTCCTCCCATATTATATCTACTCCTCTATAGAGACAGTATTAAGTTCCTTAGTCATTATTATTTTAGTACCTTTACCTTCTTCCGAAAATACTTTAAGATTATCCATAAATGTTTCCATAACAGTAAAACCCATGCCTGATCTTTCCAACTCTGGTTTAGATGTATATAAGGGTTCCATTGCTCTTTCAACATCTTTTATCCCTTTTCCATGATCCTGTACAATTATTTTTATTTTATTATCTTCAATAGAACACTCTATTATTACTATCCCTTTAGCATTTTCATACCCATGTATAATAGCATTAGTTACAGCCTCTGATACTGCGGTTTTTATATCTGCTAATTCTTCTATAGTAGGATCTAATTGGGAAGCAAAGGAAGCTACTACCACTCTAGCAAAGGCTTCATTTTGAGATTTGCTGGGCATTTCCAGTCTCATATTATTTTCAATCATAATTTATAACACTCCTTTAAATATTATCAATAATTTCATGGGGATCGCTATAAATATCTATTATCTTTAAAATCCCTGAAATCTGTAAAATCTTTCTTACCCTCTCCCCTACATTTACTAAATATAATCTGCCTCCATTTTCACTTACCATCTTGTACCTACCCATAATCAGACCTATTCCAGAACTATCCATAAAATTAATATTGGATAAATCAATAATCATATTTTTTAGTCTTTTAATAGAATAATAGCTATCAATCTTTTCCCTAGCAGTTTCAGCAGTATGATGATCTATCTCTCCACTAAAGGTTATTAAGAGATAATCTTCTTCTACTTTAAATCGTATCCTCATATCACTTTCCCTCCTTCATCTATATATACATCTATTCTCTATATCTAATTTCTTTCCCTTCAATGAAATTTGACTTGTTTTGTAATTATTAGTTATATATTGTCATCTTTTTTATTATAGACCATTCTTTTAATTTTTCTTTTTCTGGTTTAGTATTTGCAGGACTAGTAGAAGGTAAAGTATGATAACTTTCTATCCCTGCAATATCAAATCCTACATGCTTTTTAAACATATCTCTTGCCTTTGTTCCATTAAAGAATATATGTTTTATATTTGTATATTTATTTAAAAACTCAATAATTTCATTGGGACTTTCATTTTTTATATTGGAATCAAGGCTTCCTTCCCTTTCACAATATTTTAATACGTCCCATAAAGCAATCTTATGTTCTATAAGAAATTTAACTTTATTTTCATATTGTTCATCAGGCTCTCTATCAAATAATTTATATACTATTTTCCAAAATTGATTCCTTTTAAAAGCATAATACTGACCTCTTCTTAAAGATTCTCTACCTGGCATTGATCCAAAAATAAGCATTTTACAATCTCTATGTACTATTGGAGAAAATGATTCTAACACAATCCACCACATCCTTTTCGTAAATAATATGTTAAATATAAATTTTCATGAAATTACCTATTGACATTATCCCACTATATCATTATAATATAACATAATTATTAATTAAATTTAATATATAAAATGACTATGATGAGACGAGTAGATACAGAGTGTAGTTATAAGCGAGTCGGTGATGGTGAAAGACCGATACGAATCCTGTATTGAAGAACAGCTCTGAGTTGCTAGCTGAAATCTTTAGATAGTAGGTTTAGACGGAATCCAGACCGTTATTTGCTGGAGCAATATCGAGTATATCTTTACTCCGTATTGTATTTGTAAGAGGACCTTTTTTATATTGGTCAATTAGGGTGGTACCGCGTAAGCAAAGTCTTTCGTCCCTTTATAGGGGATGAAGGGCTTTTTTTATTTACAAAAAATAAGGAGGTATAACAAATGATTGAAAAATTGATAATTCCAAGAGATTACTGTCCCACACTAGACATAAGAGAAACTGAAGTCGCAATTAAAAAACTAAAGGATTTTTTTGAAAGAAATTTATCAGAAAAATTAAATTTAACAAGAGTGTCAGCTCCCTTATTTGTAAAATCTGACACTGGTTTAAATGATAACTTAAATGGAGTGGAAAAACCCATCGGCTTCCAAATAAAAAATGATAATTATTCAAGGGCTGAAATAGTACATTCTCTAGCTAAGTGGAAACGTATGGGCCTTTATAGATATGGTTTCAAGAGTAATGAAGGACTTTATACCGATATGAATGCCATTAGAACGGAGGAAGAATTTGATAACCTTCATTCCATATATGTAGACCAATGGGATTGGGAAAAAGTAATAAAAAAAGAAGAAAGAACTGAAAGTAAATTAAAAGATATTGTTCAAGACATATATTCCGTCTTCAAAGAAACAGAAGATTATATATCTAAAATTTATCCTCAATTTACAAAAATATTGCCCGAAGATATCTATTTTATTACAACTCAAGAACTTGAAGATAAATATCCTAAACTCTCTCCAAAGGAAAGAGAACATGCCATTGCTCGAGAGAAAAAAGCCGTTTTCATAATGAAAATTGGTGACACATTAAAATCAGGTATTAAACATGATGGCCGTTCTCCTGATTATGACGATTGGAAACTAAATGGTGACATTATATTTTACTATCCAGTCTTAGATATGGCCTTCGAACTTTCATCTATGGGAATAAGAGTAGATGCTGAAGCCTTAAAAAAACAATTAGAAAAATCCCATTGTGAAAACAGATTAAAATTTGATTTCCATCAAATGGTTATAGATGAAAAACTCCCATTCACTGTTGGAGGGGGCATAGGACAATCGAGGATATGTATGTTTTTCTTGAGAAAGGCCCATATAGGAGAAGTACAGTCTTCCATTTGGCCTAATGAAATGATAGAAAAATGTGCAGAACATAAGATCGCATTGTTATAAAGTCACAATTAAGACTTAGACTGATGACAAAGCATAGAAACAATCATTAATCTTAGGTGAAGTAGTTAGTAGTTAACTATGAACTACTAACTACTTTCCTATATTTTATAAATTTCAATCTCAATATTTTAAAATGCTTCCCACAGATAATTCACACACATTAGCAACACTAGATAATTCAATTTTGGATTTTAAATCCGTACAATGACAGGGATGTATCTTTTCTATACTTTTAGATTTAATATAGTCTAATGTTTTATTAATAATATCACTTTCAGGATTTATCAGATGCAATCCCCCTATTAAATCTACTATATTATTTCCTTGGGAATAATATAGTGCATTTTCTATTATATTACATATGCCTGAATGGGAACAGCCCGTTATTATTATAATTTCATGATTCTTTTCATATACTAATGCAGTATCATCTATCATATAGTCATCATAGTATTTGCCATCTTTATAATATTTACCTAAAATATTTTGTCCTTCGAAATTATTTATTCTTTTTATTTCCCCTAGATATGTAATATTTTCCGTTAACTTTAAAGGTATTTTGGTGAATTTTGTATTGAAATGTCTTTTAATTTCTTCTACACCTATTAATGACCCATTTTCTTTATCTGTAACATTATATTTAGGATAAAATGCTAATGGATGTGCTACAAATATAGGTCTATCATCCTTTTCTATCCCCTGTTCCATATACCTTCTTATAAGATGAGGTAATCCCCATGTATGGTCAAAATGTCCATGGGAAAAAACTATATAGTCTAAGTCCATTAAATCTATACCTAGTTCATCTGCATTCTTTATAAATAAGTCCGATGTCCCTACATCAAAAAGTATTTTTTTCCCTTCATCTTCAATATAGTAGGATAGTCCCCACTCTCCCTTTAATTTTACTGATGCATTGTTATCTACTAAAACTTTAATTTTCATAAGAATCCCTCCAGTAAAATATAACTTATAATAAGTATATCATGAAAAGTACTGCATACCATTTATTGCTACAGTTTTTATTTTTAAAATTTATTAAGCTATAAATTTTATGTAAAAATATTAAATTAATGCTATTTTTATGATAGAATACTAAGAAAACAGATAAAAGGAGGATTTAATGAGATATCAAGGAGCAGTATATCGACCACCAAGTGAGGCATATAGTCTTATAATACAAGTTACTTTGGGATGTTCCCATAATAAATGTACTTTTTGTAAAATGTTTAAAGATAAAAAATTTAAAATCAGAAAATAT
Organism: Clostridiisalibacter paucivorans DSM 22131; assembly: GCF_000620125.1. Lineage (NCBI taxonomy): Bacteria > Bacillati > Bacillota > Tissierellia > Tissierellales > Thermohalobacteraceae > Clostridiisalibacter > Clostridiisalibacter paucivorans. The sequence goes on from NZ_JHVL01000004.1 coordinate 62,068, forward strand.
GAGGATATTATAGAAGATTTAATCTCTGCACGAAAATATTATAAAAGAGTAGATAGGATATTTCTAGCTGATGGTGATGCGTTGATTTTAAAAACAGAGGATTTAGAAAAAATCCTTTTAAAAATAAAAGAATTGTTTCCAGAATGTAGACGTGTTGGAATTTACGGTACACCTGGAGATATCATGAGAAAATCTATAGATGAACTCAAGAGATTAAAAGAGCTAGGATTAAAAATATTATATCTTGGTGTAGAATCAGGTAGTGATAATATTCTTAAAAAGATCAATAAAGGGGCTACATCTGATGAAATGATATTAGCAGGAAAAAAAGTTATGGAATCTGGCATCAAACTGTCCATAACGATTATTTCTGGACTTGGCGGTATATCTATGTGGGAAGAACATGCCAAAGAAACTGGTAGAGTTATAAGTGCCATAAATCCTGATTATTTAGGTTTACTTACTTTATTGGTAGAACCCAATACAGAATTATATGATGAAGTTCAAAGAGGACAATTCAAACTTCTTTCTCCTAAAGAAATAGTTGCAGAGACAAAACTATTATTAGAACATTTAAATGTATCTAATTGTATATTTAGAAGTAATCATGCATCAAATTATATACCTCTAGCAGGTACATTACCACAAGACAAAGAAAATTTAATATCTCTTCTAAATGAAGCTCTCAATAGTGAATTTGACTATAGAGATGAACACTTTAGAAGACTTTAAAAAATAACAATATCTTTTACTAAGAATGTCTCATATTATTAACAATCATGTATTTATAATAAAAGAAAAGTTAGTAGGTATTAGTTAGTAGTTTAATGATAAAATCCATAGGGCTTCCACTATAAACTACTAACTACGTACTACCAACTACTAACTATATTCACAATCAATCCCTGTTTTTCCCATTATTCTAAATTTATCATATCTTCTTTTCATTAATTCTTCAACACGCAATTTTTTCAAATCTACTATCTCTTTTATTAAGTATTTTTTTACTTCGTAAGATATAAAGTCTATATCTTTATGGGCCCCACCTAATGGCTCCTTTATGACCTTATCTATTACTCCCAATTTCATAATATCTCGGGCAGTTAATTTCATAACCTCTGAAGCCTTTTTAGAAAGCTTGGCATCTTTCCAGAGTATACTTGCCAATCCCTCTGGAGATATAACTGAGTATATGGAGTTTTCCAGCATTGCTATACTATCAGCTATAGCTAGTCCCAATGCACCACCACTTCCTCCTTCTCCTATTACTACTGATACAATCGGCACCTTCAATGTACTCATTTCCATAAGATTTACAGCTATTGCCTGCCCTTGTCCCCTTTCTTCTGCACCTAAACCACAATATGCACCTGGAGTGTCAATTAAGGTTATAATGGGTCTATTAAATTTTTCTGCCTGTTTCATAAGTCTTAATGCCTTCCTATATCCTTCAGGATGAGACATACCAAACTTCCTAGTGATATTTTCTTTGGTATCCTTACCCTTTTGATGTCCTATAATAGTAACAGCAATATCATCAATATACCCTATTCCTCCTATTACAGCACTGTCATCACCATATGCCCTATCTCCATGAAATTCAATAAAATCTGTGCATATATTATTAATATAATCTAAAGTTGTAGGTCTATCAATCCTTCTAGCCAATTGAACCCTTTGCCATGATGAAAGATTATTATATGTATTTTCCTTCATCTCAATTAGTTTTTCCCTCATTTTTTTTATTTCCATAGATAAGTCCATATCATTTTGACTAGATATACTTTCCAGCTCTTTTATTTTCTCCTCTAATGCTATAAGGGGTTTTTCAAAATCCATTGCATTATTCATTGTATGCACCCCCATATCCATGTATTTTCAATATCTTAAATAATATATCTTTTAGATCTTTTCTGTGAACAACTTTGTCCACAAATCCCTTTTCCTTAAGAAATTCAGCCCTTTGAAATCCCTCAGGAAGTTTTTTCTTTATTGTTTGCTCAATAACTCTAGGACCTGCAAATCCTATTAATGCACCCGGCTCAGATAATATTATATCTCCTAACATGGCAAAACTAGCAGTAACCCCTCCAGTAGTAGGATCAGTAAAAACAGACACATACAATAATCCTTTATCAGATAATCGCTTTAATGCTGCAGATGTCTTGGCCATTTGCATAAGAGATAGTATCCCTTCTTGCATTCTAGCTCCTCCCGAAGCCGAACATATAATTATGGGTAATTCTTCTTTCATAGCCCTTTCTATGGCCATGGTAATCTTTTCTCCCACTACTATTCCCATACTACCCATTATAAAATCAGATTCCATAATACATATAACAGTATCTATTCCATTTATTTGTCCAATACCACTAATAACCCCTTCATCGAGTCCAGTTTTATTTTTAGCATTAGTTATTTTTTCTTCATAACCTGGAAAATCTAATGGATTATCATCATTTAAATTTTCTTCAAAACATATAAAAGAATCCTCATCTATTAGTATATTTATTCTATCCATTGCACTTACTTTATAATGGAATCCACAATTATCACATGTATTCAAATGAGTTTTTAGTATATCTGTATTTAATTTTTTTCCACATTTTTTACATAATATTTCACCTTTGGATAGAGGAGCTTGTTTATTGGTGCTTAAAGGTTTAGTTTTAATTTCTGTATTCTGCTTAGTTTGGGCTATATCCATAGTAGCATATTTTTTCTTTTTAAATAAGTCTTTTATCATATGATACCTCCTCCTTCCAATAATTTGTCATTAATAAAGGAAGTATTTATTTCATTTTTTATATAATATTCATTAGACATAATTATCTTATGGAATCTGAGATTAGTTTTTACTCCTTCAATAACAGTTTCGTCTAATACCCTCTTCATTCTTGATATAGCTTCTTCTCTATTGTTTCCCCAAACAATAAGCTTACCAATCATAGAGTCATAATAGGGTGGTATCTTATATCCACTATATATATGGGTATCTACCCTTACACCCATGCCCCCAGGAGAATAAAATATATCTATAGTTCCTGGTACTGGCCTAAAATTCTTTTCTATATCCTCTGCATTTATCCTACACTCTATGGCATGACCTGTAAGTTTAATATCTTTTTGCTTATAAGAAATTTTTTCTCCATTTGCTATTCTAATCTGCTCTTTTACTATATCTATATTACTAACTAATTCTGTAACTGGATGTTCCACTTGTATTCTAGTATTCATCTCTATAAAATAAAAATCATGATTTTTATCTAATAAAAACTCTACAGTGCCTACACTTATATAATCAACTGCTTTTGCTGCTTTTATTGCTGCTTTACCCATATCTCTTCTCAATTCATGGTTTATGACTAAAGAAGGTGCTTCTTCAATTACTTTTTGATTTCTTCTCTGCAATGAACAATCTCTGTCTCCTAAATGCACTACATTGCCATATCTATCTGCCAATATTTGAAATTCTATATGCCTAGGGTCTTCTATATACTTTTCTATATACATCCCATCATCACCAAAAGCTGCTAAAGATTCAGATTTAGCCATAGCAAAAAATTTATCGAACTCTTCTGCATCTTTTGCTATTCTCATACCTCTACCGCCACCACCACTGGCTGCTTTTATCATAACAGGAAACCCTATATCCTTTGCAGTTTCTAGTGCCTTACTTTTATCATTAGTTGAACTTTCAGAACCTGGGATAACTGGAACACCATTTTTCATCATTATTTCTCTAGCCACTGATTTATTTCCCATCATGCTTATGTGTTCCCCTTTAGGTCCTATAAATACAATATTATTGTCTTCACACATCTTTGCAAATTTAGGGTTTTCAGATAAAAACCCATAACCAGGGTGTATTGCATCACAGTTCTTAGCTAAAGCCGCACTTATTATATTTTCCATTTTTAAATAACTTTTAGTAGATGAAGGAGGGCCTATACATATAGATTCATCTGCCATATGTACATGTAATGAATCCATATCCGCCTGAGAATATATAGCAACTGTAGCTATACCCATTTCTTTACAAGCTCTTATTATTCTTACAGCAATTTCTCCTCTATTTGCTATTAGAATTTTATTTAACATAAAATATTTACCCCCTAATTTTCATAAGTGGTTGGCCATATTCTACCACATCTTCATTTTCTACTAATACTTCAACTATTTCTCCATTTATTTCACTTTGTATTTCATTCATCATTTTCATAGCTTCAATTATACACAACGTATCTCCTTTGCTAACCTGATGGCCAATCTTCACAAACGGATCATCTTCAGGACTTGACGCTGCATAAAATGTGCCCACTATTGGAGATTTTACTATGTATAAATCCTCCATTTCTTTTTCATTTATTTCTTTATCTGTTTTTTCTTTTACTGTTTTTGTTTCTGATTCTACATTTTCCTTATTTTTGTAGTCTTCTTTTTCTTTAAAAATATTTATTTTTATATCATCCATTTCTATATTCACTTGTTTTATACTGGTTTTATCCACTGTTAAAATCAATTCTCTCAAATCTTTGAAATCCACAATAACTCCTCCTATTAACGGTAAGTTTTATTATCTGGTACTAATATTTGATACTATTATAACATAAGATGGTATTTTTGCAAATAAAAAAGCTTCGATTAAGATCGAAGCCCTTGATTAGTAAAAGGTGTATTCCATTTATTAACGAATACATAGTCATTCACATTTTTTTTAGGATTATGTCCTTTAATCTCTGTACCTTCTCCTATTGGCGTCATTGCTACTACTCTATAGTCATTAGGTATTGATAATATCTCTCTTATTTTGTCCTCATCTATAGATGCTATCCAGCATGTTCCATAGCCTTCGTTTGTAGCAGCCAACACAAAATGTTCCATAGCTATTGCACTATCTACTAAATAATACTGTCTATCTGCAACAACTCCTGAACTTGCAGGGTCTGCTACTACTACTGCAACCATAGGCGCTTCCGCTATAGCATTAGATGCCTCTGTAGTATCATTTATTACTGTCTTTGATAATTCTTCTTTTTTCAATTGATCGTCTACAAGTAAAAATTTATAAGATGACTTATCCTTCCACGATGGAGACATCATAGCAGCATTAATCATTCTAGCAAGTTTATCTTGTTTCAATGGAATATTCTTATATTTTTTTACACTAACCCTATTCTCAACCACATCATAAAATTGCATATTGTAGCACTTCCTTTCTAAGTATTTAACTCATATCTTATTTTTTACATAAACAAATAATTTATTCTGATTGGCATATGTTTTTTGTTTCCTTTATTAGATTTTTAAATAACTGTAATGCTTTAAAACCCATATATATTGTTATATAATAATGTGATAGAATTTTAATAACAAAATTTTCTATTAAAATATATTTTTGTACTAATTTCAATAAATAACATTTTACATAAAAACATTTTAGAGGAGGCTGTATATTTTGAATATCGCAATAGTAGGTGCAGGAAAGGGTGGAAAAGCCTTACTGCAATCATTGACAAAAATAGAGGATATATCAGTATCTATAATAATAGACACAAATATTAATGCACTAGGTATATCATTAGCTAAAAAGTTAGGAGTCAAATATTCCAACGATTTAAACGATATGGAATGTATTAATTTAGATATGATAATTGAAGCTACTGGAAATTCTGATCTAGTAAAAAAACTTAATAATGAATTCAGTAACAAATGTAAAATAATTGATTCCCATGGAGCATATCTAATAATGACTCTAGTTGAAAAAAATAATCAAACCTTAGATAATTTGAATAGACATTTAGACTTAATTAATGATGCATCCTCTCATATTGAAACACAATTGATCAATATAAACACTTCTGTAGAACGTATTTATAATGTTAGTGAAAATCTGATTAATACCGCTGAAATTTCCAGTAAATACATAGAAAAAAGTGATAAAATTATTCAATATGTCAATAAAATAGCTAAGCAAACAAAAATATTAGGATTAAACGCCAATATAGAAGCTACTAGAGCTGGAGAACATGGAAAAGGTTTTTCTGTAGTTGCCAATGAAATACAAAAGATGGCATCAAGTAGCGAAGAATTTGCTAGTGAAATAAATGACATTTTGATGCATCTCTCAGAAGAAATTAAAAATATTAATAAAGAAACTGATAGCTTAAATACTTTATCTCAAAATCAGCTTAATTCTTCAGAACAAGTAAGTGCTCAAATCAAGAGGTTAAACAGTCAAAAAGAAAATTTATCCATGTTTTAAAAAACATCTTTAGGGTAAAAATAAATAAATGCTCATTGGAGGAGGAATTTTATTGTCAAAGTCATTTGATGGAAAAAAACTCATTAAAACTATTATTTTAACAGAAAAAAAAATTTCTGATCTTTATGAATCGCTATCTGAAAAGACCAAAGACAAAAAGGCTGCAAATTTATTTAAAACCCTAGCCAAAGATGAAAAAAGACATCAAAAAATATATCAGTCTTTACTTAACAAACTTCCTAATCAAGGTATTATAGAACTAGATGACAATGATGCAGACTATATAGACTTACTTATAGAAACTAATATATTTAAAAATGAAGAGCTAAAAAAAAGCTATTCAAAATTAGATGCTTTAGAAATTGCTGAAAAAGTAGAAAGAGACGGTATACTATTTATAAATGAATTAAAGAATCTATATCCCGATTTGGCAAAGGATCAAATTAAAATTATTTTAACAGAAGAAAAAAAACATTTAAAACTAGTACTAGATAAAAAATTATACTCCACATCTTCATCTCTAATGTTATAGTCATAAAAACACTGATTTTAAAATCAGTGTTTTTATTTTCCTTTATATATTCCAGGAAGTATTACTTTAAAATAGTTTTTCTTTGCAGAACTAATAAACTTAACTTTTCCCCATCCTTCAAAGGCATTTTTAATTCTGTTAAGACCTGTTCCTGTCTTTATAAATCTTCCCTTATCATCTAAAACTAAGATTCTCTGATATAGCCAATTATTTCTTCTAAATGGATTTCTCTCTGAAATCATGTTATTAATTCTATCATTATAAGATACACTACCTGGGTTGCTGATCTCTACAGCACTTCTAGATATATTAACTACTATTTCCCTTTTGTAGTCAAAATAATCTCTATGTATTAGAGCATTAGATAAACATTCATTTAATCCACCCATGGGATAATTATATTTATCTAAAAGTGTAGTTAAAAATTCTGTACTATTATCTAAAATTTCTAGAATATTACCATTAAATTTTTCAGCAATTTCCTCATCCTCTTTTTCATATATAAGTTTTAATCCCGTATGTGGCAAATAAATTTGAGGGTTTTTACAGAATAACAATAATCCACCAACGGTAGGACAGTAATTGTTACTATCTTCATCCATATGTATTATACCTAAATTACTTAATATAAGCTCATCATATTCATGATTAGAAGTTATTTTCTCTATATATTTTTCTATGGTAGTTTTATCTAGTACATCTATACCTACATTATATACAGGTATTAACTCATTATTTATAACCCCTGATTTTTGAAACATATTTGCAATCTCATCTCTTCTGGCCACATCTGTAGTTGACCCTCGCCTTATATAAAATGCCCCTGTTTGAAGCATCTGATGAGGTTTTTTTCTACTTCTAAAGATAGTAATAACAGAAACCGTCTTTTCTTCTATATTAAAAAATTCTACTCTTATATTTACAGGTGGATCACATCTAGAGCCTATTATTTGCTGTATTCTTTCCTCATTTATATTATTGGAATCTATCCCTACTATATCTTTAGTTTTGTCCTTTACTCCTATTATAAGATGTCCCCTCCCCCCTTGGCTATTAGCTATGGCAATTACATCCTTTACCAACTCTTTTTTATCCGATTCTGTTTCTAAGTCTAGCATCTCTTTATAATCCAATTTAGGTCCTTCCCCTTTGTTCAATAAAAGCTCTAATTTGCTTAAATCCAAATTAAATCCCCCTCATATCCATATGTTTTTTATCAAATCCTACTAACATAGCTAATACTAGTTTCTTTATCTGGCTTTATGAAAACATTTTATATAATTATACACCTTTTATTTCTTTTATATGCCCTTTATAATTATTACATTTCATTTACCTATATTATACCCTCTATTTATTAAAGAAATTATATAAAAAAGACCTCGAACAAAGTCAAGGCCTTTTTTTATCACTTTCTAATTATAATTTCATCACAATATTCTCCCATACTTCTTTTAACTTCGTTTATTATATTATCTTTAAATGGAGTTAAAACTCCCTTTCCTATTATAACAGAATCCCCATCTCTAAAATTTTGTATGGCATATCTCTTAGAACCACTTAACATCTTACCTATATCTATTAAATCCTGCTGAGTCAATAATTCATTACAAACAGTAGTCCTAAATTCATAATCTATATCACTATTTTTTATTATATCAATGCTTTTATATATGGGTTTTATATCTAAATCTACATTAACTACATCTTTATATTTATCTAACGGTGCCTTTATATCCATCGCTATATAATCTAAAAGCTCTTCATCTAAAAGTGTATTTAATAGTTCATAGTTGGTACCATTGGTATCTAATTTTACTAAAAAGCCCTTTTCTTTAATCTTTTTTATAAAACTATAAAGCCCTTGATGTAGTGTAGGTTCTCCTCCAGAAATACATAGAGCATTTATATATTTGTTTCTTTTTTCTAGATACGATATTATAAACTTTTCTGATATTTCTTCACCAGTATTGTATACTAAATGGGAATTATGACAATATGAACACCTAAAATTACATCCTGCTGTAAATACTACCGTAGAAATCTTATCTGGATAATCTATAAATGATGACTTCTGCATCCCTTTAAATATCAAATATCTCAACTCCCTATTACAAAGCTTTACTTATTTCAAATTCTAATCTATCTTTATATTCTTCTCTCTTTCCTTTATTCCAAGACTGTACAGGCCTGTGAAATCCTACAACTCTAGTCCACACTTCAGTTTCATTTCCACATTTAGGACATGTAAAATGCTCTCCTTTTATATATCCATGTTCACTACAAATACTATAAGTAGGAGTAACTGTAAAATATGGAATCCTACTATTTTCAAAAGCTTTTTTTATCAAATTTTTAGTAGCCTCAATACTGTGTATCTCTTCTCCAATAAATCCATGGAATACTGTTCCCCCTGTATATAATGTTTGTAATCTCTCTTGTAATTCTAATGCCTCAAAAACATCTTTAGTATGGTCCACTGGTAATTGGGTAGAATTAGTATAATATGGCTCATCATCTCCTTGCGTGACTATATTCGGATACATTCTTTTATCCATCCTAGCAAATCTATATGCAGCACCTTCAGCAGGTGATGCCTCTAAATTCCAAAGACTACCAGTCTCTTCTTGAAATATTTGTATTACTCTATTCATAAATTCCATTATATCTATAGCAAATTCTTGTCCTTCTTCACTAGTTATATCTTTGCTTAAAAAATTTAAGCAAGCTTCATTCATTCCATTTAATCCTATGGTACTAAAATGATTTTTAAAGTACTCACCATGGGCATCCTTTATCCCTTGAAGATAGTATTTAGAATATGGATACAACCCAACTTCCATATACCTTTCTAATACTTTTCTTTTGGATTCGCATATAGTCTTTGCCTTTTCCATAAGCATCTTTACTTTTCTTTTAAATTCTTCTTTAGTATTAGATAAATACCCTATTCTAGCCATATTTAATGTCACCACATTTATAGACCCTGTAAGAGGATTTGCTCCAAATAAGCCACCACCTCTTTTTCTCAATTCTCTATTATCTAATCTAAGTCTACAACACATGCTTCTAACATCTTCAGGCGAAAGATCACTATTTATAAAATTAGCAAAATATGGTGTCCCATATTTTCTAGTCATCTCCATTATTATATTTGATATTTCAGAATCCCAAGGAAAATCTCTAGTTATATTTATAGTGGGTATTGGAAAACTAAAGCATCTTCCAGCACCATCTCCCTCTATCATAACTTCACAGTATGCCCTATTGAACATATCCATCTCTTCTTGAAATTCCCCATATGTTTCCTCTTTTCTTTTTCCACCTATAATTACAGGTACATTTTTAAGCATTGGATGGGGAGCAATATCTAATGTTATATTTGTAAAAGGTGTTTGAAATCCTACTCTAGTAGGTATATTAAGATTAAATATAAATCCTTGAACCGCATCCTTAACCTCATTATATGAAAGCCCATCATATCTAATAAATGGAGCTACATATGTATCCAAAGAACTTATGGCCTGTGCTCCAGCCGCCTCTCCTTGAAGTGTATATAACCAATTCACTATTTGTCCCAACAATGACCTAAAGTGTTTAGCTGGTTTTGATTCTATCTTTCCATTAGCTCCTTTAAACCCATTTATTAAAAGTCCTTCTAAATCCCATCCACAACAATATGGAGCCAATAGGCCTAAATCATGTATATGTAGATCTCCATTTGTATGGGCATCCCTAAGTTTTTTTGTATATATCTTTTGCAACCAATACTTTTTTGTCACAGCTTCAACTATATGATTATTAAGTCCCTGTAAACTAAAACCCATATTGGCATTTTCTTTTATTCTCCAATCATCTAAAGAGACATAATCATCTACCATCCTTTCTCCATCCATCAAAAGATTTTCAACTTCTCTGATTTCTTCATGTCTATTCCTATAGAGTATATATGCTTTAGCTGTCCTCGCATGTCCCTCTTCTATAAGTACCTTTTCTACTATATCTTGAATATCTTCAACAGTAGGTACTCCAGCTCCAAAGGCTTCTTCAGATATTTGTACTACCATATTAGCCAAATCTCTAGCCTTTTTTCTATCACTACCTCCAACAGATTTAGCTGCTTTAAAAATAGCATTTTCTATTTTCAATGGATCAAAATCTACTATACTACCATCCCTTTTTTGTACTTTTTTAGCCATAAAATCTCCTCCAAATTATATAAAATAAAAAAAACCGGCAGAGTTCCGCCGGAATGTACCATTAAAATGGCCATAACAATCCCATATTAAATTAGCCTTCCCTCCGAAGAATCTTATCTCTTTTTTAGGCAGGTCTCCTGACTTAAGCATCATCCTACACTTTAACCTTCCCATGATAATACATAGTGGTATATAAAAGTTTCGTCAGCAATTACAGTAGCGGGGGCTGTAGAGGTTTTTCACCTCTTTCCCTTTTAATTTTTACTATTGTAAATCAAAACCTAAAAAAGCTTGTTATCTTTTTCTATAATTATAGCAAAAAAAATCTACAATAACAACATACTTAAATAACAATATTATAAAAATAGTGTTATTTACATTAACCCTGGAACAAGCATAGGAATATAAAGCAATAGTAGTAAAACCACTACTAATCCTATAAGATAAGGTATGATTGCCTTTGTTATTTCTTCTAGTGAAAGATTTGTTATTGATGAAGCTACATAAAGATTAATTGCTACTGGTGGAGTTATCATGCCTATTGCTAATCCAACAACCATAACTAATCCAAAGTGTACTAAACTTATATCTAGCTGATTTATTAATGGCAAAAATACAGGTGTTAATATTATAAGGGCTGATGCTGTCTCCATAAATACTCCAGTTATTAATATTATCATAGTTATTAGTAGCATTATAATATATCTATTGGTAGACAATGATAATACGCCATTAGCTATAATAGTAGGAATATTCCAATTAGCCAATATCCAACTCAATATAGATGAAGTAGCTATTATAAACATTATCACAGCCATAGTCATAGCTGATTTACAAATAATTCCATATAAATCCTTCAATTTCATATCTTTATATATAAATAAAGATACTATTAACGCGTAGTTCACTGCAATAACCGCTGCCTCCGATGGGGTGAAGAATCCTGAAAAAATACCTCCTAAAATTATCACAGGTGTCATAATTCCCCATATAGCATCTTTGAAAGTTCTAAATATATTTCTCGGTGAAAACTTAGCTCCTTTAGGATAATTTCTTTTATATGCTTGCACTATAGCAATTCCTATTAGCATTATTCCCATCATAACTCCAGGTATAAACCCATTTAAAAACAATTTAGCTACTGATTGATCGGATATTACTGCATATAATATCATAGGCACAGAAGGTGGTATCACTACTCCAATAGTTCCACTAGCTGCTATTAAAGCCGCTGAAGAAGCCTCATCATAACCCTTTTTCTTTAATTCGGGAACTAATGTTGTACCTACTGCAGCAGTAGTAGCAGCTCCTGAACCTGATATAGCAGCAAAAAACATACCTGCTAATACTGCCACTATAGAAAGTCCACCTTTTAAAAAACCAAATATTGCATCTGAAAATTCTACTAATTTTTCAGAAACTTTACCTTTTGCCAATAAATCACCTGCCAATATAAAAAAAGGTACAGCAATTAATGGAAAGCTATCAGTTCCAGCAAACATCCTCTGAGTAATTATTACCAAAGGCATACCTTGGTCTATCAATACTACCATAGAAGATAATGCTATAGCAATTGCAACTGGGATACCCAATAAAATTAATACAAAAAAAGATAAAAATAATATAATAGCCATTATCTAGCCACCTCCTCTAACCCAAATACTTCTTCTAATATAGCAGTAATACCATGTATGATCATTATTATAAATCCTATTGGTATAACTAAATATACCCATCTCATAGAAACTCTTAAAGCTGCTGAGACTTGATGCGCTTGCATGTTCATGTATCTAAATCCGAATAATACTGACACTATAAAAAATATAATAGAAAACAATATACTACATACAACAATAATTTTTCTGATGTTTTTAGGAAAACTATTAACTAAAAAGGTAACAGATATATGCATACCTCTCTTGTATGCCAATGTAGTTCCTAAAAATGTAGCCCATACAAGGAGATACCTGGCCAATTCTTCAGTCCATGTCAATGCATCAAAAAATACCCTGAAAATTATTTGAAGAGATATGGATATTATCATACCTATTATAATTAAAAATACTATCTTATTTACCAATCTATCCATCCCATTGCTTAATCTTTTAAAAAACAATAATAAATCCATAAACACACTCTCCTCACTTTTAATTAGAGCCCTGATCATCCAAGTCAGGGCTCTCCATTTATTGATTTAATTCTGATTGAATTCTTTCTATATATTGTCCATATTTTTCTCCATACTGTTGATAGACTGGCTTAACAGCCTCTTTAAATGCATCGATATCAGGATGAACTACCTTCATACCTTTTTCCTTTAATTCTTTTATCTGAGTTTCTTCATTTTCCTTATTAATTTTTCTTTCATATTCGGCAGCTTCTTGTGCTGATTCAGAAATAATATCTTGAACTTCCTTTGGTAGTTCCTCAAATTTATTTAAACTCATTATTATAGTCGCAGGTGCATAGGTATGTCTAGTCATCGATAGATATTGTTGAGTTTCATATAGTTTAAATGAATAAATTACATTTACAGGATTTTCTTGTCCATCTATAGTACCTTGTTGTAAAGCAGTTAAAGCCTCAGTCCATGCCATTGGTACTGCATTTGTCCCTAGATTTTTAAAAGTATCTATATATACTGGATTTTCCATAACTCTTATCTTTAATCCTTCCATATCCGATGGTGTGTTTACAGGATTTTTTGAATTAGTCAAATTTCTAAATCCTCTTTCTGCATATGCTAAACCCTTTAAATTAACCTCCTCTAATTTATCAAGTAACTCTTTTCCCACTGGTCCATCTAAGATTTTATATGCTTCTTCAGGGCTTCCAAATAAAAATGGCAATTCAAATACAGCTATATCTTCAACAAAGTTGGCTACTGGGCCATTGGTTATAACTCCCATATCTACAGTTCCCATTTGCATTCCCTCTAATAATGTTCTCTCGTCTCCCAATGTAGCATTTGGATATATCTCTATATTAACCTTACCTTCAGTTTTTGTTTCAACAAGCTCTTTAAATTTGCTAGCAGCTATATGAAATCCATCTTTTTCATTAACCACATGGGCTAGCTTAAGTGTTATAGGTTCTGTAATCTCACCTGTTGAATTATCTTCACTTGCATCTTTACTAGCTTTATCACTGCCACATCCTGATACTAATGTCAATACTATTACCATACTCAATATTAATGCTAATATTTTTTTCATGCTAAATTCCCCCCTTATTATCTTAAAACTGCACCTGTACTAGCCGATGTAACTAATTTACTATATCTATATAAATAACTGCCCTCCTCTGCTTTAGGTTTAGGCTGAGTCCAATTCTTTAATCTATCTTTTATCTCTTGGTCTGAAAGTTCTACCTTCAGTACTCTATTAGGTATATCTATCTCTATAATATCTCCTTCTTGTATTATGGCTATAATACCACCTTCACTGGCTTCAGGAGAAACGTGGCCTATACAAGGACCTCTAGTACCTCCTGAAAATCTTCCATCAGTAATCAATGCCACTGATTTTTCTAATCCCATACCTGCAATGGCAGCGGTAGGACTTAACATTTCTCTCATTCCTGGTCCACCCTTTGGTCCTTCATATCTTATTACTACCACATCTCCTGACCTAATATCTTTTCTCATTATGGCTTCATATGCCTCTTCTTCTGATTCAAACACCCTAGCTGGTCCCCTATGAGTCATCATTTCAGATTCCACTGCGGACTGTTTAATTACTGCACCATCTGGCGCTAAGTTTCCTTTGAGTATGGCTATTCCTCCTTCTTCTTTATAGGCATTATCTAATCCCCTTATAACTCTTTCATCTAATATATTGTCATTTGCAAAATTCTGTTGGATTGTCTTTCCAGTTACAGTAATTTCATCAGTAGATATTAATCCAGCCTTGCTTAGCTCATTTAATACAGCAGAAACACCCCCAGCATTATCAAGATCTTGCATACTATGCACACCAGCTGGGCTAATTTTAGTTATATTAGGTACATCTCTACTTATAACATCAAAATCTTCCAATGTTAAGTCTACTCTTGCTTCCTTAGCTATAGCTAATAAATGTAAGCAGGTATTTGTAGATCCACCTATGGCCATGTCCAATGTTATAGCGTTTTTAAATGCTCCTAACGTCATTATATCTCTAGGTTTAATATTATCTTTAACTAATTCTACAGCCCTCATACCTGCCTTTTTAGCTAATTGTTTTCTCCTTCCAAATGGAGCTGGTATAGTGCCATTTCCTGGCAATGCAATCCCCAATGCTTCAGCCAAAGAATTCATAGTATTTGCAGTAAATAATCCGGCGCAACTCCCACATGTTGGACAAGAGTGAGCTTCAATTTCATTAAGTTCATCAATGGAAATATCTCCATTGGCATAACCCCCTACTGCTTCAAATGACCCCCTTATTAAATCAACAGTCTTTCCCCTATGTTGACCAGTCAGCATTGGACCTCCACTTATATATATAGATGGTATATTCAATCTAGCAGCTCCCATAAGCATACCTGGTACTATCTTGTCACAATTGCCCACCAATACTAATCCATCAAATTTATGACCCATGGCCATAGCTTCTATAGAATCTGCTATAAGTTCCCTTGTAGAAAGGGGATACTTCATTCCACTGTGATTCATAGCTATACCATCACAAATACCTATAACAGGGAATTCTACAGGAGTCCCTCCTCCAGCAGAAATACCCAGTTTAACCGCTTGAGCAATTTCATTTAAATGAAAATGTCCTGGTATTATTTCATTGTGAGCATTCACTACTCCTATCAAAGGTTTATTTAAATCTTCTGGCAAATAGCCCATTGCATACATCAATGATCTATGGGGTGCACGGGCTACCCCCTTAGTAATTTCACTACTTCTCATTGTCAAACCTCCCACTCTAATTTATTCAAATTTTAAACACTTATATTTTTTACCACATATATTAGGTTATAGTTTAACAATAATATGGAAGGCTAACAATTAAATCTATTACTGAATTTTCTTAAAAATTTGCTCCTTATCTTTTTGATTTTTTTGTCATATATTATGATTTTTTTGTTTTCTTTCCATTATCTTTTTTCTATATCTACTGGGCATACAATTTTTATATTTTTTAAACATAACACTAAAATAGCTAAAATCTTCAAATCCTACCTTTTCTGATATTTCCTTTAATGTAAGCTGATAATTTTCCATATATTCAACCGCCTTATTAATTCTTGTTATATTTAGATATTCTGATAAATTTATCCCCTCAATTTTTTTAAACAATTTCGAAAAGTAATAAGGACTAAACCCTACATAGTCAGATATGTCTTTTAAATAAATTTTTTTATCTATGTTTTTATCTATATATCTTTTACTTATATAGATTTGTCTTTCATTGGGAGTCATCTTGTATTCTTTTAATACATCTAGTATGTCTTTAACAAACTTTATTAAAATATTTTTAATAGAAACCATATTATCTTCTTTTAATATTTCTTTTTGCGACGAATCTTTTACTAAAATAGCTTTCTTCATAGTCATCTCATCAAAGAATAATGATCTTATTATTACGCCTAATATCTCAATTAAATAATTTTTAACTTGAACTATGTCTGTAATGGAAAGTAAATAATTGTCAAACATTTCTTCAACTGCATTTAATGCCCCTTCTTTATCTTCTACCTTAATATACTCCACAAATTTTGATTCAAAACTAATCATGTCCGTTGTTGACCTTGTTGATTGTTTCCTTTCATCTGATTTTTTTAAATTATTATTTATTGTCTCTAATAATGTATTAGGTGCTATAGGTTTTAATAAATAGTCATCCGCACCTAGCTTTATAGCCCTTTGGGCATATTTAAACTCATCATAGGCAGTGAGTATTATTATTTTGACCCAAGGCCAATCTTTTTTTATCTCTTCTGTTGCTTTAAGTCCATCCATTTCAGACATCTTTATATCCATAAATATTAAGTCAGGCTTAAATAGCCTGACTTTTTCGATTGCAGTTAAGCCATCATGGGCTTCATCAATATTTACTTTAATGTTTTCCCTTCTTAATACATATTTAAAATACTCTCTAGATATCTTTTCATCATCTACAATTAATAATCTATTCACTTAAAACACTCCTTTTCTTATTATAGGAATAGTGATAAATACATCCGTACCTACGCCATAAACACTACTTATATCAATCTTAAAATTGTCCTTATAATAATATTTCAGCCTTTTTTTTAAATTCATAAGTCCTAATCCAGTACTTGTATCTGATATGTTATTTTCACAATTTTTTATCTTTATTAATTTTTCATCTTTTATTCCCATTCCATTATCACTTACAGCTAAAAATATTTTTTCACATTTTTTCTTTATAGATATTTTTATTATCCCATTTCTATCTAAATTACTAAATCCATGAGCAATAGCATTTTCCACCAAAGGTTGTATTGTCATAAAAGGAATACTTTCATTCATTATAGTATTATCAATATCCAGTATAATCTTTATACCTTCATCAAATCTCTTGTTTTGAATCAATATATAATCTTTTATATAGTTTATTTCCTCTTCCACAGTTATCAAATCTTGGGACTTAGATAAACTTGTTCTTAATAAATTAGAAAGAGCAAAAGTAGTATCTGCTGCTTCTTCTGCCCCCTTCATATATGCCAATTGTCCTATTACACTAAGGGTGTTAAATAAAAAATGTGGACTTATCTGTGCTTGTATTAATTTCATTTTTGTATCTAACAATGCCTTTTCCATTTGATTTTGTATATTATTTTGATTCAATAATTCTAGAGTTTTTTTGTGCATTTCTTCATGTATAAAACTTTTAATTCCCAGCTCTACTATAGATTTATTTATAACCTTCAAAAAATCCATTATTGCATATATCCGTCCCATTGTGACCTTTTTAATGCTTAAATATGCATTCCTAATAGTATCGAAGTCTTTTTTATCTATATTTTTACCTATCTTATCTATAATTTCATGAGAATGCTCATTTAATATTACTGGACCACATAATATACTCCCAATATACTTGTCATTAAAATATATAGGAGATTCTATTTTTACAAGATCATAACAACAGGGTACTATAATTGCTTCCTTACCTTCTGCCTTGATATCATTGTTTATCAGTTTACACTGATTATTATATTTTTTTATAAAACTACAAAATTCCAGTGTATTACTAGGCTTAGTTAGCATTTTTCCATCTTCATCTCTTATAACAATACATAAATTCAGTGCATTTGCCAAACCATCTTGAGTATGCTGGAGCATATCTATATCTAATTTATCCATAACATTGTCTATAGCATAATCAGACAAGAGGTCTATATCCGGAATAAAATTGTCCATTTTAAGGTTGTTAGCATTATATACTATAATCATCTCTAAAGGAGTATTTCCTAGATTCCTAATGTCATGTTCAATATAAGGTGGCATATGATATACAGTGCCAGGTATTAGGGGATAATACTTTTCATTTACCCAATGTTCTCCTCTTCCTGATATAGTATATAAGATTTGTTCATCAGCAGTATGGAGGTGCTTTCCTTGACGCTTATTAGGTAAAAAAGTAACATGACCTACGGTCATTTTTCCAGTATTAAGGTTTTCTCTTTCATTTAACCATTTTACATTTCCCCAATCAAAATACTGTTTAACTGCCCTAAGACCATTAAAATATGAATTATTATTTTCCAAAACAATACCTCCATTTTCAAATATTATATTTTGACATTTAGATAATAATTGTCCATAGTTTTTACTGATTATTCTGCTATATCAATAGCATATGTATTTTTTATATTTCATATAAATAGAACATCATTAATTATAAGTATATAATAATTTAGATATTTCTTTAAATACTTCTTTTTACTCCTGCAAAAATTCTTCAGCAGAGTATAATGCTATTCCTTTTTTTATAATAGTTATAATTTTACCGCATCTCCAATATATTATTTGAGAAAAATATGAATTTTCCAAAAAAAATGTTAGAATATATTTATAAACATTCTATTAATGGAGGGATATTATGTCAAGTTCTTTCCACTCAGTAATATTAAAAGATGATTTATGTATTGGTTGTACAAATTGTATAAAGGGATGTCCTACTGAGGCAATAAGAGTTCGTAATGAAAAGGCTAAAATAATTGAGAGTAAATGCATAGACTGTGGTGAGTGTATTAGAAGATGCCCTGAACATGCAAAAGACAGCGTATCTGATTCTATAGATGAATTAGACTCCTTTAAATATAAAATAGCACTTCCAGCCCCTAGCCTATATTCTCAATTTGGCAAAAATACAGATATAGGAAAAATACTGTATTCTTTAAAACTAGTAGGATTTGACCACATATTTGAAGTCTCAAGAGCTGCAGATATTGTATCTGATTATACACAAAAAATAGTAGCTACATCTAGTATATCTCCCTTAATTTCTTCATCATGTCCAGTTGTCGTGAGACTAATACAAGTTAGATTCCCAAGCTTGATTAAACATATATTACCACTGGAATCCCCTATGGAAATAGCAGGAAATATAGCTCGAAAAGAAGCCTGTCAAAGGATGAATCTTAAACCTTCTGATATTGGTATATTTTTTATCAGCCCTTGCCCAGCTAAGGTAACCAGTGTAAAAAATCCCATTGGATCTAATCATTCTTCTGTAGATAGAGTTATTTCTTTTAAAGATATATATCCATATATCCTTAAAAACTTGAAATCTTGCAAAGATACACTTCCATTCTATCTATCGGGAAAAGCCATAGGATGGGCACGTTCTGGAGGTGAAACCTATTCTTTGGGTATCAATGATTATATATGTGTAGATGGTATAGAAAATGTAATAAATATTTTAGATGACATAGAAGACCATAGGTTAACAGGAGTAAGATTTGCAGAACTATTATCTTGCAGAAATGGGTGTGTTGGTGGAGTTTTATCATTAGAAAACTCTTTCATAGCTAGAAATTTGATAAGACAAATATCGGAAAGCTTCCAATATGCCAATAGTTCTCAACAATATAATCTTTCAAAAGAAGATATCTTTTTAACTAATCCTATTCTGCCAAGAAAAAGTAATATATTTGGTGATGACGTTTCCATTGCCATGGAAAAAATGTCAAAAGTTCTAGAAATAAAAGAACAGTTACCAGGACTTGACTGTGGTGCATGTGGTTCTCCATCATGTCAAGTTATGGCTGAAGACATAGTTTTAGGAGAAACCACATTGGATGACTGTATGGTATTATTTAAAAAGAAATTAGAAGATGAATATAGTATAAATAAAAACTCTGAAGCATAATGCTTCAGAGTTTTTATTTATACACTTGTAATGCATAATATATGTTTTATGTAATGTCTACTTATCTTGCTTGGTGGAATAGTATGTATTACCACCATTTTTTTTGGCTATATACATAGCTTCATCTGCTTTAAATATAATAGAATCCATATTTTCACCATCTAAAGGAAAATAGCTTATACCTATACTTAAAGATATATTTATTTTAAAATTACCTAATTCTAATGTCTTATCTTTAGAATTAATTATTTTAGAAGCTATAGATTCGCAATTGCATTGCCTTGAAGTCAATGGTAATAATATTAAGAATTCATCTCCCCCAAATCTACAGACTATATCGTTATTTCTAACATTATTTTTTAATATATCAGCTACCCTTATCAAGACATTATCTCCAGATTTATGTCCATAAGTATCATTTATATTCTTGAATTTATCAATATCTATAAACATAAGGGCTAATATCTTATTTTCTTGTTTAGCCTTTTGACATAAGTCTTCGCCAATCTTATAAAACATCATTCTATTTGCAACACCAGTTAAGCCATCATAATACGCAAGTTTATGTATAGTCCTTTCTTTTTCTTTAAGCTTTTCTGTAGTAACTTTCAATTTGTTTATGTATTTTTTCAGCTGTTCTATCCTGATATACTGATTTATAATATCTATGAACTCAATTAATATGAAATTTTCATTGTCTTTTTCTATTCTACTTATCTTTATATTAACCTTTTTATTGAATATTATATTTTTGTGCATAGCCGCCGAAAAAAACATTTTATATCCATTCTTTAAGACATTATTTATAGACTTTTTAAAATAATGTTTATTCATTCCTGATAAAACATCATATATATTCTTATTTATTACTTCTGTATAATATCTATTTGTAAGATATTCCATGGATTTATTCCATAACACTATTTCTAAATCTTTATTTAATATTGTTATGCCTTCACTAATATTATTAAGCACATCATAAAATGCCCTATTCAAATATATCATCCTCTATCGTATTTATTTTGTCTAAAATCTCGTTTATAGAAGTCAATGTAAGATTCATTATTATAGCACCTCTTATTTCCATGTCATCTATATTGAATGTTATATATAATAATAATGTATGAGTATAATTATTTATGTCAAAAGTTTTCTTAAAATCAACTTTGTCGAATATTTTCACTTCAGGTAAAGTATAGTTTATGTCTAACTCAAGATAATTTGCTAATTCTCCTATAAGAGAGTTCAATATTATATTTCCAATTTCCTTTATTACATCAAAATCTACATCGTTAAACATTATATCTTCATCGCAATTTTCTATATCATCCATATTCAAACATAAATTAATAAATGTTCTCATCTTGTCTGCTGGAAATATAAGATTGGCTTTTCCATTTAGTTTTTCCTTAAAACATATGGAAGATACCATCAATGTACCATCTAAAGTTTGATTTACATAATTATTGAATTCATCACTTTCTTTTATAACATCTAGTATCTTTACAATTGGTACATCTAACAATATTTTTTTATTTATAATATCTGACAGTACACTGGCTGACTTTCCCACACTTATATTAAACAATTCCTTCAATATGTCTTCTGTATAGATATCACTCATTATTTTTATCATCCTTTATAACTTTTATTATTTCCTTTGCCTTCTCTTCATTAAAAGGCTTATTTATGAAACTTATAATATTATACTCTTCCATTTCAATTTTCACAGACTTCTGTACATCCGCAGACAGTATAATTATCTTTGCTTCTGAATCATATTCTTTTATTGCCTTAGTAAGTTCTTTACCATTCATTCTAGGCATAAGCAGATCCACAAAAACATAATCTGGATCTATTAATCTAAACTTTTTAAACCCCTCTTCTCCGTCAGCTGCAAAATATAATTCCACATCTTTTATCTCTTTTTTTAATAAAGTCCCTGTTATCTTTTGAGAAAAAATAGAATCATCAACTATCAAAATTTTCATAAAATATCCTCCTATAATAAGATTCCCAGTTCACACTATATTTGTAATTATAACAAAAATTCTTTACATGTGATTGTTTTTATTAATACTTTTTTTATATACAGTATTTTTCATTTCATACATATCCTTATCTGCCTGTCCTATGGCATCCAATAATTCAATACTATTTCTCACCTCTTTTAAACCATAAGATACAGATATTTGAAAGTCAAATTTATCTACACCATTTAACTTTTCATTAATCCTATCCATTATTCTCCTAGCAACTAATTCATCACAGTTATATAATACTAATAGAAATTCATCTCCTCCATATCTAACAGCTATATCATTTTCTCTTATGGACCCTTTTAAAATTTTACTAATTTCTTTTAGTACATCATCTCCTATTACATGTCCGTATGTGTCATTTATATTTTTAAAACCATTTACATCTATCATTACTATGGTAAATAAGTTATTATCACAAATACCTTCTTCTTTATACATTCTTTCTATCCATTGATTAAAATATGTTCTAGAATATAAATCTGTGAGCCCATCTTTAGTTGCCTGTTTTTTATATTTTTCCTTACTCATTTTCAGGTTTGTAATTAGTTCTCCAGTAGCCTTCATAGCTATCAAATTTGTTATAAATATAAGGATTATTAATGCAATTATAAATCCTAATAAAGTAATTCTAGAGACATTTTGTATTGGTAAATACAATTTATTGTTTTCTATCTTTACAAGAAGTCTTTTATTTGTAAATGTTAAATCTTTAATATATCCTGTATACTCCTCTCCCTCTAAGATATCTATTCCATCAATCACATATATTTTTTCTCCAAAATTTACCATCTCTTTTAAATGCATAGAATCATGTATACTAAATTCAATATCTCCACTATTTATATCTTTAAATACATATGCCATATCATAGAATACCACATCATATCCTAGTAATCTATTATTATCTTTTATTGGAGAATATACAATAGTAGATATTTTATCCCCAATAATTTTTATATCTAAAAGTCTTTTTTGCATATCAGAAACATTACTTAATATATTTGTATCTACTATTCCATATTGAGTAACAATTTTTCCATCAACAACTCTACATGCACCTATTGAATTTTCTAATACATCATATCCCTCTTTATACAATTGAGCAGTATATTTAACTAAATCTTCAAACTCCACATCTCTATTTTTATATTTAATAATTTCTTTTTTTATCATACTTCTACTAGATAATCCTTGGGCTCCTTCTATGCATCTATTTAAAAACTGTTGTATATTCATTTCATTGGCCTTTGCTGTAAGTACAAAATTTTTCAATGTAGCCTTTTTCAATTCATTCTTCATTGGAATATATATGCCTATGTATGTTATAGAAGCAATTAATATCAAAAATGCAATAATATATATTTTTATATTTCTTATATATTTATACATCTAATCACATCTTTCTTTCATAGATTCTTTCCGCATTTATTAAACTCTCTATTTCTTCAGCTGGTACCGCCCTACTAAATAAATAACCTTGTCCTATATCACACCCATATTCCTTCAATATATTTAATTGTTCTTCAGTTTCTATTCCTTCTGCTACAACTTTTATATTTAATCCATGGGCCATATCTATTATTGACTTCACTATTATTTTATCCTCTTCATTATTCTCAAAATCCTTTATAAATTCTCTATCCATCTTCACTGTATCCATATTTATTTTTCTAAGATATGTTAATGAAGAATAGCCTGTACCAAAATCATCCAATGCTATATCTATACCTATGGTTTTAATTTTATTTAATAAATCAACTGCTAGATCCATATCTGATAGAATTGCCGTTTCTGTTATCTCCAATTCAAATTTTATGTCATCTATATTTTTGCAAGTAAATATATCCTCTATATCCTTTATCAATCCTACCCTATTTAGCTGTTTACCTGATAGATTAATAGCTATCTTCAAATCATTATATCCTTTTTGTATCCACCTTTTCTTTTGTTTACAAACAGTTTTAAATACCCAAATACCTATATCATATATAAGTCCAGATTCCTCTGCTACAGGTATAAAATCCATAGGAGGCACAAAACCTTTCGTTGGATGTTTCCAACGAATCAAAGCCTCAACCCCTGTAATTTTCCCCATTTTGAGGTCTATCTGTGGTTGATAATATAAAACAAATTCATTATTATCTATACCATATCTAATTTGTTTTACCATATCTATATAATTTAAAGTTTTCTCCTGTATTTTTTTAGAATAAAAGCTGAAATTGTCTTTACCATTTTCTTTTACTGAAAACATTGCTGTGTCTGCATTCTTTAAAAGAGTTATGCTATCCTTTCCATGTTCAGGATACAATGCTATGCCTATACTGTAAGATACAAAAAATTCTTGATTTTCTAGTCTCCAGTACCTTCTTAACACATTAATAAGCTTATCTAGCCTATTTATTACTTCTTTTCTATCTCTAATCTCTCTAAATACTATTATAAACTCATCCCCACTGGTTCTAGATATCAAATCTGGATATCTTACATTTTTACTCAATACATTAGAAACATAGATTAAAAATTTATCTCCTATTATATGTCCCAATACATCATTTATATGCTTAAAATCATCTATATCTACATAAACAAGTGCAAATGATTTTTCTTTCTTATCATTAATCAGTCTATCTATTTCTTTTTTTATCATTATTCTATTTGGTAATTTAGTCAAGTCATCATAATATGCTAATTTTTCTAAATTTTTTTCTAATTTTTTTATTTCTGTTATATTGACCCCTACAGAAATAATCTCACTCACTTTTCCGTCTTTCTGTTCCAAAACACTGCTATTCCATAATACATTTAAAATTTCATCTTTTTTCGATAAAATTCTACTTTCATGGTTCTTTAATATATTACCCTTTCTTATAGTATCAAAAACTTTTTTCATATAATATTTATCTTTTTTAGGTATGAATTTATCTATCCAAATTTTCCCTACTACTTCATCCTCTGTATATCCTGTTATCCTCTCTGTATAAGGATTTATCCTCTTAATTCTTCCATCGTTATCCCATATAACTACAATTACAGATACATCATTTATAACATTATTTGATAATAATTGCTCTTTTTGAAGTCTTTCTTTTAACTTCAATTGTTCAGTTATATCTGTATGGGAACCCGCTAATTTTAACGGGTTCCCAGCATTGTCCCATATACCTTTTCCTCTACTTAAAATCCATTTATACTCTCCATTTTTACATTTTAATCTATAGCTATTTTCGTACGTACATCCCATTCCACTTTTTAAATAATCATTTATTTTATTTAATGCTCCCTTTTTATCCTTAGGATGAATTAATTTTTCCAATGTCTGAAATTTGTGCTCTAAATCCCCCTGCTGATATCCCAATATGCATCTACCCTTAGGAGAAAAATAGTAATTATCATTTATAATATTCCATTCCCAGATACCATCATCGGATCCTTCAGTTATAAGATCATATCTTTGTTTACTTACCAAAAGAGCATCTCTATGCTTTTTGACCTCAGCAAATTGTCTTTTCAACTTTTCTTCCAAATAAGACAATTTATAATTATTTGTGATTAGATCTTCATATCCTTTATATATTTTATCTATCTGTTTTTTAAACAATGAAATTCTATTATATATCAACGGATAAAGTATAATCAGGCTCGCAAATACATAAATCCATAATTTATATCCGTGAATTTGTTCATAAACAGATTTATTAAATGTTAAACTATTCAAAATCGTATCTAATAAAAATAACAACAACATATACATGATAGCATATATAATTATAAATTTAATCCCTTCTCTTTTAGGGTTTATATAATCCCTCTCTTTTATTGTTTTATATAAATTATTTTTATCAGATCTATTTAATCCCTTTTTCAATTATAATACCTCTTTCTCAATGCAAATATGATAAGACATTTTGTTTTATATTATATTTTATCATATTTAATATGTATTTTTTGAATATGACTAATATTTTGTATATTAAATAAAAAAATAATGAGATTTAAAATCCCATTATTTTTTATCACCCTTTGTTATATTTATAGAGGAACTAGCACCTATTCTAGATGCTCCAGCATCTAGCATTTTCTTAGCCTTATCATAATCTCTTATTCCTCCCGATGCCTTTACTCCCATGCTATCACCTACTATTTTACGCATAAGAGCTACATCTTCAACTGTTGCACCTGCTGTACTAAAACCAGTAGATGTCTTCACATATTGAGCATTTGCCTTTTTAGCCAATTCACATGCCTTTATCTTCTCTTCTTCATTTAATAGACATGTTTCTATTATTACCTTTACCAATCCCTTTTCTTTCGCAATATCTACTACAGACTTTATATCATTAAGTACAACTTCATATGCTCTATCTTTTAATGCCCCTATATTTATAACCATGTCCAATTCTGTAGCTCCATCCTCAATAGCCTTCATAGCTTCAAAGGCCTTTACCTCTTTTAAGGTACTTCCTAATGGAAAACCTATAACACAAGCCACATTTACATCAGTACCTTTTAACAATTCCTTTGCATATTTCACATAATATGGATTTACACATACCGATGAAAACAAGTATTCCTTAGCTTCATCACATACTTTTCTGACCATTTCTTTTGTAGTTTCTGGTTTAAGGATTGTATGGTCTATATAAGAAGCAATATTATTCATCAAAAAACCTCCACTATTTGATTAATTGAACAAGATCACAATTTTTTACTGCAGCTGCATTACCTTCATCCATATCTACATGCATTTCCAATGCATATTTAGGGCTTACCCTAACTAATACATTATCAAATATAAGTCCTCTAAATCCTCCAACCTGTACTTTTACTCTATCTTTATCTGAAACTCCAAATTCTTTTGCATCTTCTGTATGCATATGGATATGTCTTGCTGCTGCTATTACTCCCTCTTCTATCTCAGCTTCTCCTTTTGGTCCTATTATTTTTGCTCCTGGACTTCCATCTAAATCTCCTGAATCTCTTACTGGAGGTACTACCCCTAAAGCAAATCCATCGGCTAAAGAAATCTCTATTTGAGTTTTTGATCTTTCTGGTCCCAATACTCTAACCCTCTTCAATGTACCCTTTGGACCAACTACATCAACAGTTTCCTCACAAGCAAATTGTCCAGGTTGAGACAAATCCTTTTTCTTTGTCAATTCATGTCCCTTTCCAAAAAGAACTTCTATATGTTCTTTACTTAAATGTATGTGTTTGTTTGATAATGCTATTGGTAATTCTTTTTTCATTGTACGGCCTCCTCGATTATTTTAGTATTTATATAATTTAAACTCTACCTTTGTCCATTAAAATTATAATTGTTTTTATTATAAAAATCAAATAAGAATATTTTTTTTATATAGAATAATGGTATTTAATCCAATATTTGATATAATTATGTTGTATATTGTTTTATTATTGAAATTAAAGGAGGTTTAAATATTGTCTAAAATATTAAATAGTTTTATAGCCGTTGCTCCCTATATTAATGACCTCACATTTAACGACATAGGTATTACTATAACTGATAGAGAAAAATATCTTCTTTTTGTAGCTGGTGGTAATATTCCTCAATTAGTAGAAACAGGACAAATGGTTCCTGAAGGTACTGTTGTTAAAGAGTGTATAAATACTGGTCAAAAGATTATAAAAAAAGTTTCAAAAGAGCTTTTTGGTTTTCCATATATAGCTTGTGGTATTCCTATAATAGAGGATAATGAAATAGTAGGATCTGTTTCCTTTGTAATATCTATTGATCAACAAGAAAAATTACAAGACTTAGCACAAGAACTTTCAGCTACATTTGAACATTTAACTAAATCGTCTCAATCTATAGATAACGATGCAGCACAGCTTTCAGATATCAGTAAAAATTTATCTAACACATCAAAAAAATCAGTTGAACAAATTAACGAAACTGATAATATACTTAAAATGATTGAAAATATATCAAATAAAACCAATTTACTGGGCTTAAATGCCTCTATCGAAGCCGCTAGAGCAGGTAAAGAAGGCCTTGGGTTTTCAGTGGTTGCCGAGGAAATAAGAAAACTATCCATAGACAGTTCTGAATCGGTACAACAAATCGAAAAAATTTTAAAAGACATTAAATCTAATTCTTCTCAACAAGAAAAAACCATAAAAAATATAACTGAAATTATCAAATCCCAATCTGATGCAATGAATAATATAAATAGTAGTCTACAAGAATTGTATTCTTCAATCAACATCTTGGTAGAAGAAGCTGAAAACCTTACAAAATAACAACTAAAAGCCATAGATTAAATTATTCAATCTATGGCTTTTAACATTTCCTTTGTCATATCTTTTAAATAACTTAATTGTTCTTGCCTTTTGCCTACCCAGATTTTATCTGTATTAGACAATAAAAAATTATACTTATAATCTGTATTTATAGCTTTAAAAAACAAATCCATTACCATTGTACTACCTAAAAACTGGTCTTTTCTATAAGGTGCCCCGCCCACAGATATAAACATTCCAATTCTACTTTTACTTCTATCAATAGACGATTCTTTTAATATATATTTACTACTCCAAAATACTTGGCACCTGTCAATCATAATTTTAGTCAAACTACTAACAGAGTTGAAGTACAAAGGAGATGCTACTATTATTACATCACTATTATTAAAATCATCATATAAAGAAATCATATCATCCTCTATTATACAGCTTCCTTTAGTTTCACAATAACCACAAGCAGTACATGGAGATATCTTTAAATCTTTAAGGTTTACCTTTTTTATATTTATGTGATTGGATTCCATGATGGATAATACATAATCCAATAAATAATCTGTATTTTTCATAGTTCTAGGGCTGCCCATTATAGCTAACACTTTTTTCATATCTTAAAGTCACCCTTTCTAATCCTTTATATACTTAAAAAACTTAGAAATAGTATAAATAATAGTAGAATGAAGTGGTATGACAATCAATCCAGCTAATATTCTACCAGGTAAAAATATCATATATCCTTTATTAAACATCATTGCTAACCAGAATGTATTAAGCCCTAAAGAAACTATTATATATGTCAATGATTGTATAAAAATTATTTTATCTAAAGGATAACCTTCTTTTGAGTAATCTAACTTATTTCTTTTACTTATAAAAAAAGGTAATATTACCATAGTCAAAACTAATAAAATTACTAGAAAAAAAAGCTTATTAGACACTATATTATCGTAAAATAATATGATGCTATTATTAAACTTAAGGATACCATTTGATAATAATATACCAAATACCATAATAATAAATGTAGATATAGTTAATCCATTTATTATAGTAAATTTAAATCTCCTAAATAGCCTATTTTCAAACATTTTAACTAATACACCTGGTATTATGCCCGTCAATGCCGCACTCAATGTGAACCCTGGAAAAAAGGCACCCTGCGGATTAATAATAACCCCTAATAAATCTGCAACTATACCTGTAAGCCCTCCTGCTATAGGTCCAAAGAGAATCCCTGATATCATTATTGGAATTGATCCAAATCCTATTCTTAATGCTGGTAATCCTACCAATGGAACTATTACTGAAAAAAATCTAGTCAATATTATACTTATTCCAGTTAATAAACTAGATCCTACCAAATATTTGGTAGATAATACTTGTTTTTTATTACTTTCACTTATCATATTAAAAACCCCTTTCATTTTAGTATGACAGCTCTGCTACCACACTAAAGAAAGAAGCTTCTTTAATGTGTCAGCGGATGCGATAAGGCATCGCGAAAAACAAAGTTTTTCTTCGTTTAAGGGCAACATCCCATCCCTTAACACTTCACGCACCTTATCTACTCTGTCGTTAAATCCAAATACTATTCTACAATATATCCTATACTTTGTAAAATACTACTCTATTATATCCCTGTAACACTTATAATTAGATATTGCCTCTGCTCCCTTTATTGCTTCTATTATAGCCCTCTCCATCACATGTGCTGATAACATCCCTACTACATTTATATCTGCTTTAACCTTTCCTGTAGCAACTGTAAATATTGTATCTCCATCAAACATAGTATGGGCTGGTCTCATTGTTCTTCCATATCCATTGTGGGCCATAGATGCAATTTTATTAGCTTGAGCTTTGTCAAATATACCATTTGTAGCTATTATCCCTATAGTGGTATTGCCATTAAATACATTTTTATTGTTATCATAATTCTTGACAAGTATTTCTTCTGTACTAAGTATACAATTCTTCTCTTTATTTAAAACTCCAGCTATAACCTCACCTGTATTGGGGTCTATTACATCTCCTAAACAATTTACAGCTACCATAGCTCCCACTTGTAAATCTCCTATCTGTAATGCATATGTACCTAAGCCACCCTTCATAGACCTTTCAGTTCCTAATATTTTTCCAACCGTAGCTCCTTTCCCAGCTCCCACATTTCCACTTAATTTCATTACATTATTGCTATTTAAGCATGCATTATATCCCATTTCTGCATTAGGCCTCACTTTAGGATTACCAATATTCAAATCGAACAGTACCGCTCCACATACTATGGGAACTCTAGTCACCTTTACATCAAAACCTATATTTCTTTCCTCTAAATATTTCATTATTCCTGTTCCCACATCTAATCCAAAAGCACTTCCTCCACTTAGAAATATGGCATGGACTTTATCTACTAAATTTGTTGAATCTAATAAGGCTATTTCCCTAGTGCCTGGTGCCCCTCCTCTAACATCAACTCCTCCAGTAGCTCCGTCATGACATAATACAACTGAGCAGCCTGTAATACCCTCTTCACTTTCAGCATGTCCTACAGCTATACCTTCTATATTATTAAACAAAATCTTGTCCACATTTTTCCCTCCCTCTAATATTAAAAGTTATTAAAGATATCAAATTCTTCCTTTTTCTTTATTATACTATATATGTATTTAATAACTCCACCTATGGCTAAAAAAAGCAAAAACAAAGACATGTAAATATAGTAATTCTTAAATACTGTAATATCCTTGAGCAAATAAAGTATAAAAGAAATAATTACATATTTTAAAATTTTATCTTTAGAACATATGTATTTAGAATGATACTTTATATTGTCTTTCTTTTCTTCTAACTCCTCAAATATCATTTCTTCTAATTCTTTTTTAGAAGGGTATTGCTTAGTATCCTTTATAATTAACATCATTTTATCTATATCTATTAAATTTATCCTAATCTCTTTATTGATTTTTTTAATAAACTCCTTACAGCTTATATCAAAGGAAGATATAGTTAAAATTATAGCTTTTTTAATACCTTTTTTTTTAATATTATAATAAATCTTTTTTATATCTCGTACATTTACTTTATATTCCTTATCACGCTGAAATATTTTTATACCAATAGACTCTCCTTTATACTGCGCAATAATATCTAATTTATTATCTTTTTCAATGTCTTCAATTTTAAATCCTTTAATAGTAAACATTTCTATTATAAAATTTGAAAAATCTTCTTCTGACTTATTTGAAAGATTTATTAATAATTTTTTTTTTGCTAAATCCTTATGCACCTTTGATGCCCTTTTTTTATCTATTTTCATTAATATAAAATAGACTATACTAATATACACAGAAAAAATAATAATAAAAATAATTAATCCAATAACAAATGTATCTATAAGAAAATATATAGATAATATCAGCATAGTAGCTATTAAAATATGCATAAACAATCTATCAAAAAATAGTGCAATAACATTTCTACTTTCTCCAGATTTCTCTATGTAATAATTTTTAATCTTTAATTTTTTAATACTATTCATCAATTTAAACTCCACCTAAATTCCCATATTAAAATTTATGCTTTTTCATAAGATAAATAGATATACTCAGCAAAATAAATAATTCACTTATATATAATATAGATATATTTTTAGCTATACTATAAAAAAAATTCAATGGATACATTTTTATTAAAATATCAGTATTTGGATTTAGCTGCCATAGATCATTGGTAAAAAGTATCTCATGAAAATATACAAAATATTTATAAAAATCAGTATTTATAAGTATGGAACATACTATCATGATTATCATAGGTAATATTGATGATATAAATAAGTACATATAAAATTTATTTTTTCTATATACTATAAAATAGAATAAAGAAATTAAGCTCAATAAT
This sequence comes from Clostridiisalibacter paucivorans DSM 22131, assembly GCF_000620125.1. Lineage (NCBI taxonomy): Bacteria > Bacillati > Bacillota > Tissierellia > Tissierellales > Thermohalobacteraceae > Clostridiisalibacter > Clostridiisalibacter paucivorans. The sequence continues at coordinate 94,602 of NZ_JHVL01000004.1, forward strand.
AAGGTAGTATTTTTTATTGTAAACCCATTTCTATAAAGAATTTTTACATCTCTTAAATGTAATAATTCTCTTTCTTCAAATACCATCTTCTTTATACCATTTATATTCTTATATAATATAATATCCTCTCTTTCTCCTTTTAAATAATCTAATAATGCTTCAGTTACCTCTAATAAATCTTTATCTGATAAACCTGTTCTTTTAGATATATTATATTCTTCATACTTTTTTTCAAAAAAATCCATCTGAAATGAAGCTATTTCGATACTTAGCAATAATAGAAATATTGGTAATGATATCACTAATAGCAGACCAAAAAAATTTCTATTTGAAATTTTCAAATGATTTCCCCCTAGTATCTTTTTTATTCAAATAATTTTCTTTTTACTTTAATAAGAATAAAATAAATAATTATTATAACAATTACCAATACAAATAAGTATTTATTATATATTTCTATCTTTTTTAATATTATTGTCCAATTTTCGCCCAATAATTTTCCTAGTCCTATCAATATTATATGATGAAGAGCAGTTATAGATAATATAGATAAATATGCCTTTCTTTTTTTTACCTTAAATATTCCAGCGGAAATTACAGTTATAGAAAAAATACCAGGAATAAATTTACTAATGATTATTACAAAAGCACCCATTTTAGTGAAAAGTTTTCTTAATTTATCTACTTTCTTAGTATCAAAAAGATATTTTACAATTTTAGAATTCAGTATTTTATATTCTTCCTTTTTGCCTATTCTATACAATAATACTGATGAAAAAAAAGTAGCCATTATAGCATTTATATTTACTAATATATAGTTCATACCAGCTAATTCCGAAAGATATCCCTCTAAAATTAGTACCATATCTCCTGGATATGGTGGAAATAGTATCTGAAGAGATTGTGATATGAAAAAGAAAATATAAGACAATAATATATTAGATTGTACTATATCTTTTGCAAATTCGATTATTATTTTCTCCATTATACTTATGCTCCCATAAATTTATAATAATTATGTTTATATTTTATATACCCTTTCAACTATAAATTATTTTTATTAACCTATAATATATTATTATATGCATATATTATACAGAATTCAATCGTAAACACAATAAAAGAAGAGCCATACATGGCTCCTAAACTGTTAGTGAAATTATAACTTGGATGTGCATAGAATAAAGGAATATTTATAATAATTCTTTTACGCCATTGCTTTTTCTAATTTATCTAAATGTTGAATAGGATATAGCCTTAAGAGTTCTTTAAATTGTTCTACTGTAAGACCTTGTGTAGATGTATATATTCTTATTTTTTCATCTAAATTAGCTTTTTTAAAATTCTCCTTTATTTTTTGAAAATCCACATTATTATCCATATAAATCTCATCCCTCCTATATTTGTTAAGTCATAAAAAGATTGTTCAAACTATTTCCAAATAACATTGTTTCTTCTTCATCTGATTCTGGCTCAATATTTTCTTCATCATATTTAATATTTTTAATTCCATACATATATACGTCATTATAATAATCTTTATTTGTCATTGTATTTATTTTATCTTTTTCATTACTCATAAAATCCTCCTTAAAACTAATATAATATTATTTTTCTCATATATGATTTTTTTATTCTTTAAATATAAGAAGAGATGTTATCAAAAACATCTCTTCTTGTTAAAAAAACTATTATTATGACAAAAATATATAAACAGTCATAACTATTAGCTCTTTTATAAAATATGTATTATATATAATATCAACTAAAAATTATTTACTGCATTCTATATACACAAAAGTTAATTTGTCAATTTTTGCTTAATATAAATATAGCAAGTCCTAATATAGCAACAAATACTCCAATAACACTTAGTTTATTAGCTTCTTCCTTCTTAGTAAAATAAATAATACCACTACCTAGTAATATTAACATATAACCCATTAAAAGTATTATTTTTCCTGACACTAAAACACCCCATTCAGAATAATATATTTAAAATCAGTAACAGTAAATTAAAATTTTTCATACTATATAGTGTAAATAAGAATTCAGCTTTAAAGGAGGTAAGTAAGTATGAATAAAAGAATGGTTCCCATAGAAGACGAAAGTATAGAAATAGCACATGAACATGAACCTGAACTTGAATCTCAATTCATAGGATGCGGCGGAAGCAATCTATTACTTTGGATATTCTTCATTGTAATTATTTTATTCTTATGTGGAGGAAGCGGATTTTGGTGTTTAGATAGATAAAAATCCTATCCATATAACTTTATTATTACCAAACTTTACATCTATGCCGAGGTTACTACATGTTTCTATTACATTTATACCAGCCGCCTCCATAGAAGTCCTACTTTTTTCGGGATATGGGCAATGCTCATATCCTATTTTTATTTTGCAAGGAAAACATAATCTACAATTACCAGCAATATAAGCTCTAGTTATGGTATTACCAACTAAATTAGCTATCTTTTCTAACTTTAGCATGACTTTATGAAATTCAATGGCAGATTTTTTTATAAAATGTTCCTTCTTTACATCCTGTGCATATACTTCATAAAATATTAAAAGCCCTTCTTTATGAGTCAATATCTCTTTTTTCATATCCTCTACTCTTCCTACTATAGGAGGGCACATGAAATTTTGTCCATATTTTCCGCATTTATTTTCAATGCAATATTCTCTTACTTTAGTATCAAATATAAGTTCCTTTGTATAAATGGGCACTATTTTATTTATACCTTCTTTGGATCCATATTCTATTATACTTTTTATCATTATATACTTCCCCTTTATTTTATAGTTATTCTATCCAATAAAGAATCATAATCAATGGGAATAGTTACCTCATATATTCCATATTGAAACCTTTTCTGTAAGTTTCTTTCAACCACCCTATCTGTAAAATCATCTACATTTTCTATTATGCCTTTTTCATAAAGTTTTTCTATCACTTCCTTGCTATTTTCTCCTTTATCAATTTCAAATTCAATCTCCGTTATTTCTTCATTCGTATTGCTATCCTGTCTATCTACTTTTGTTTTTACACTTACTCTCTCCTCATCTCTATTTTCCCTCATCTCTTCTATCATATATTCTCTAGCTAACATTTCAAGATCTTGTTGGGAATAATCCCTATATTTTATTACTGGATTTAAAATTGCTACTATGCTAGTCAGTACAATTCCAATTCCCATACCTAATAACATATAAATTAGTCTGTTTTTATTCGGCATAACTACTCTCCTCAATTATTGTATATTTTCTCAATTAATATTTTATCATTTAGTATTGTTTTTACAATGCCTTTCCCAAAAAATTGACCTTTTTATTTTTTTGTTATAATGTATATGTATATAATTACATACGATATTTAATGAATGGAGGTAAAATTTTGACAACAAACAACCTAAATAATAGATTAGGTACTGAACCAGTAGCTCCTTTGTTACTTAAACTCTCCATACCATCTATTATATCTATGCTTATTCAAGCATTATATAATGTGGTTGATAGTATTTATATAGGTCACCTAAATAGTGATGCATTAACTGGCCTATCTATTGCTTTTCCCATACAGATGATTCTTATAGCTATAGCTGTAGGTACTGGAGTCGGTACCAGTTCTCTCATATCCAGACTATTGGGGCAAGGCAACAACCAAAGGGCATCTAATGCTGCTGAACATATTCTTATAATATCTGTAATCTATGGAATATTACTTGGAATAATTGGTTCATTATTTTCAAAGGAATTAATCAGTTTATTTTCTAAAAATCCAGTTATAATAGATTATGGAACAAGATATATAAGAATTATTTTTATCGGCTCTACAGCCCTATTTCTACCAATGATAAGTAATAATATACTTCGTGGTGAAGGAAACACCTTTATACCTATGATTACAATGCTAATAGGCTCCGTTTTAAATATTATTTTTGACCCATTACTTATATTTGGATTATGGAAATTTCCAAAATTGGGCATTGAAGGTGCTGCAATTGCCACTGTGGGGTCAAGAATTATCAGTGGATCCTTTATAATAATTATGCTTCTAAGTAACAGAAATCAAGTCAAACTTAATATGAAAGCATTTAAATTCGATTTTTCTATAATTAAAGATATATATGCTGTAGGGCTTCCTGCTATGACTATGCAATTTCTTGCTTCATTTATGATAGGTGGACTAAACATAATAGTAGGAGGTTATAATGAAGCTGCCGTTGCTGCATTAGGTATATATTTTAGACTACAATCCTTTGTTTTTATGCCTGTATTTGGACTAAATCAAGGGTATATGCCAATAATAGGTTATAATTATGGCCACAATAACCCCAATAGAATGAAAAAAACTATGAAATACGGATTTATGATAGGATTTACATTTACATTTTTAGGATTTATATTATTTCAGATTATGCCCACACAATTGGTTACTCTATTTGTAGATGAATCTACTAAAAACAATGAAGAACTTATATCAATAGGTACCAATGCTTTAAAAACCATAAGCCTAGCATTTCCAATAATTGGTCCTGCGATAATAGGCTCTACTACTTTCCAGGCAATAGGTAAAGGTGTCCCCAGTCTTATATTATCTTTTTCAAGACAAATTATATTACTATTGCCCTTTGCTTATATATTAGTAAGAATAGGTGGATTAGACTGGGTTTGGTACTCATTTCCCCTTTCTGAGGTAATATCTTTTATTCTTCTATTCTTTTGGCTGAAAAAAACTTTAAAAGATGTCTTTCTAGAAATGGAGTAGCGAACGCTACTCCATTAATTCATTCATCAATCTTTCAATCCTCTTTTTTCTTCTCTTACTTTCTTGCTTATCTATAGAAATTTTGTCCTTCTCTATTATCAATATATCTCCTTCTGTAACACTTAATGGAAGTTTTTCTATCAAAATATTTTTCATCTCTCCATTTTCCAATTCTATTACAGCATATAGGCCCTCAAATCTATCTATTACTCCCTTCATATTATATCAATCTCCTAATCTATAAATATTTCTTCTCCATTTGATTTTATCACAACAGTTCCTATTTCATCAGTTCTCAAAATCTTTGTTCCTAAATCTTCTAGCCTATTTAATACCTCTTTATGGGGATGACCATAGGAATTACCCTTTTCTGTAGATATTACAGCATATCGAGGTTTTACCTTATCCAAAAAAGCATCTGTACTAGAAGTTCTCCCACCATGATGTCCTACTTTTAATACATCAGATTTTAAATTATATCCTCTATCTATCATTTCCTTTTCTGAGTCTTGCTCTGCATCTCCAGTAAATAAATATGATGTGTTTCCATAAACCACTTTAATTACTACAGAATATTCATTAGTTTCATCATAATTATCAGAATTTGGAGCTAAAATATTTACTTTCAAATTTTCATCATTTATTATATCCATTCCACCATATGCTCTCTCTATTTTTTTCCCTTTATCATTTATAGTATTTAGTAATGTTTCAAATATTTTAGTATTAGCAGATTTCTTTGGCATATATATTTTTTCAATATTAAATTGAGAAATAACATCAGCTAATCCACCTATATGGTCTTCATGAGGGTGAGTTGCCACAACATAATCTATTTTTTCTATTTCTCTATCTTTTATATATTTTACTACATCTGGTCCATCTCCTCTGTTGCCCCCATCTATTATCATATTTTGTTCATTGGGAAGTTCAATCAATATACAATCTGCTTGTCCCACATCTAAAAAACTTACAATTAGCTCAGATTGGATTTCTTCTGAATCTATATTAGCTTCATTTAAAATAGTATCAGTGCTCTCTCGCCCAACTATTCTATCAATATCCTCTTGTGTAACTTTTTTATTAGAACATCCAGCAATTACAATAAGTATTAAAGTTATTATCATAAGTATATTTCTTTTTTTTCTTCTGCTTACCATCTTTGTCTCCCTTCTATAAATAATATCTTAATTTCTTTATACATTATACCATCATCTAATATATTGGGTTCTTCATCCTTTTAATCTCAAAATTTGTTAAGCAATCACCAACACCATTATAATTACATATCATTTTTATAAAGATAATATTAGATTTAAAAAAGACCTATAGGTATACAATACCCATAAATCTTTTCAACTTACTTAAATTCCATAAGTTCTTTTTTGGGAAAAAGCCCAAACAGTCCTCCCGTATGTATAAATAAAATATTCTTTTTGTCTGTAAATCTTCCCTTTTTAATCTCTTGTACAAGTCCATACATAGCCTTTCCTGTATATACTGGGTCCAATATTACTCCTTCAAGCTTTGCCAAACTATATATAAACTCAAGCTCTTCTGGACGGCTAATTGCATATCCTCCCCCCACATAACCATCTATAATATTTATCTCTTCCTTATTAATTATTATCTCATCATCAGTATAAGTAAAGCTTTCTTTTAAAATGTTTGATATGGCATCTTTAAAATGTTTTGCATCACCAGATACATTTACACCATATATCTCACAATCAGTATTATTAAGCTTATTGGCTAAAAACATACCTCCATATGTAGCCCCCGAACCCACTGGACACACTATCATATCAAATTTAACATTCATCTCTTTTTGTTGATCAAGTATTTCAAGTAATGCATTATAATATCCAAAATTACCTATACCATTTGATGCTCCTTCTGGTATAATATAACCTCTAAGTCCTTCTTTTTTTAAATTATCCTTTATGTCATTCATTATTTCTGTTCTTCTTTTACTATAGTCTTCAGAAGAAATAAATCTTATATCAGCTCCCAATAGCTTATCCAAAAAATAATTCCCATCTATATCTTCTTTTTCTTTATCAGTCCTTAATACTAAAACAGATTTTAACCCCAGTTTTGTAGCTATTGCAGCCGTTGCCCTAGCATGATTTGATTGAATACCACCACATGTTATCAACACATCTGAATTTTCATCCAGTGCTTCTCTTATAGAAAACTCTAATTTTCTTATTTTATTTCCAGATATCTCTGTCCCCGTTTGGTCATCTCTTTTTATAAATATATTTGGACCACCTACTAATTTTTCAGAAAGTCTTTCTAACTTCTCTATTTTAGTAGGCAAATTAGCTAAACTTAACTTCTTTGGTAATTTCATTATATTCTCCCCTTTTAAAATATCTTTTTTCTTAACTTATTTATGTATAATGTTATAATTATGCTATATACATAATCATATACAATGAATATAATTTCACCTATAATTATATTAGTTATTATAAAGATTTTAGATATATCTACCTTTAATCCTATAGCATATAATACTATCACATATATCAAAAACATCCCTAAATTAAATATAATTATCTTTATAACCCATTCTATTAAAATATTATTTAGCCTCTCTATATAATACTTTAATATACCATAATAACCAAAAAATATAATATAAGCCACCATAATAAGCTTATTTGGGACTAATATTAGTCCCAGTATAGCAGATGACCCATACAATATTATGGATAATCTAGTCCCATATTCTATCAATACAATAGATATAAATACTGTACTTAAGCAAAAGAAAAATATTCGATTTGTGGGAGTTATTGATGAAATATAAAGACCTATTATAATTAAAACAGTTATTATACCACTAAAAGCTAACCCTTTGACTTTAGTATTTGAGTTGTTTCCATAAGGATTATTATTCATAGAATTCCCCCATATTCTAAAATTAACAACAGGTCAATAAATCTCCCCCTAAACATTCACAACAGCAGTCAGAACAACATAAACATGTACACAAATCACATGTTGAAGCATTAGTATATCCCCTTGTATTCCCCATAGTTCTATATCCCCTATTTCTAGATATTATATTATTAAGAACTGATTTATATTCCGCATTATGAGGATCCATATTGACTGCATTTTGTATATAATTTAATCCTTGATTATACCATCCGCTTTTCAAAAACACTATTCCCTTAAGAAAATGCCATTCTCCTTCTCTAACCTGTATGCTTTCTAAAAGAGCATCGGCACGTCTAATATCATTTACGTCTATGCATCGTCTAATATCATTATATATATTATTATCATTTGTATTCCATTGATTTCCTCTATTGTTTGTGCTATTAGTTCTTTCCGTATTTCCTCTATTATTTATCAATTTATTATATGCTTCATTTATATCTTTTAATTTTTCTTCTGCTAAATCAGACAATGGATTATTTGCATATTGATCGGGATGATATTTTTTTACAAGTTTTTTATACGCTATTTTGATCTCTTCTTCACTAGCTCCTTCTCTCACACCCAAAACTTTATATGGATTTTCCAATGTTACACCCTCCAATTCCAAGAATTTTTTCCATCTTTTTTCTAGTACCTAAATATAATATGTTTTCCAATATACCCTTATTATAGTTTATATCTAATAATTCAAAGGATTTACCCATATTTTCCAAGGTGAATGTAAGAGAAAACAAAATATCTTCTTTCACTCTATCCTTAAATAACTCTATTTCTTCTCCTGCATATTTATACTGCAATAATATTGGATTATAATTTTTTTTATTTATATCCAATTCCATGTCATTAAAAGCATCTAGTATATATATCCACCTTCCTAGATTATATCCCAGCCATTTTAATATCCTTTTAGTACTTTCATCTGTTATATAAGGGGGATCCGCTAAAACCTCCATCAACTTCCCAAAGGTATCAGCACTTTTATCTATTATATCACAATTTAATTTCTCTAATTTTGAAAGCTCGTTAATACATCTTTTTACTTCCTTATATTTATCATTATATAAATATAACGATTTCTTAATAGATAATCTATAAGGCAACATAAATATCAGAGATTTTATACTCTTTTCATCTCTCCAATCATCTAATAATTTAAAATATGTCAATATATTTCCCATATGTGCACTATATAACATACTTTCATTGTATAATACCACAGGTTTCTTTTTTATTGGATTAATTATACATCCTTGAGATACTATTTTAGGCCTCTCTTTTTGAATAGAAGATAATAGTATCGATAAAAATGTAATATCATAATTCAATCCCATTCTAATAAATTGATTAAATTCAGAACCTATAGTCTTACACAGTCCACAATAATATCCTTTAAACATATTATATTCTCTTACTTTCAATTCATCTTTATATGGAAATACATACCCAAACAAAAAACTACCTCATTTCTTAAATAATTAGTTGTTTAACAAAGACCCACAAATATATTTTATTTTAAAATCTATCTGTAGGCAATGATTAGTTTATGATTTTTATACATTAATACACTGATATCAAAATAATACACTTAATATTTCATCAATTATTCTATCTTTAGCTACTTTAGTGAAAAAGTCATTTTTTCTTATGAACTCTGGTATATTTAATTTATTATTTCTTTTATTTTCAAATCTTGACTTTTTTATAATGTTTAAAAAATCTTTTGCATTATATATTCTAAACCTATCAACTTCTATCCTTTCTGCCATCAGCTCCCATATATTTATTACTATGTCTGAATAGCCCATGTTCTCATCAATATCTAATATACTACATAGCTTAGGTACTATATATTCCAAGAGCATTCTTTTATGAGCTATACCTTTAAACCCTAATATATTACCTAAATCTTCTATCTTTTCTTTTTCAATATTCAATAGATAATCTAAAAAGAAGTCCTCTTTCTCATTTGTTCTTACATAATACCTTCTACCTTTTAATCCTTCTATTACTTTAATGGCATCATAATATCCCAATTGAAGATTTTTCCTGGCACTGACTGTACTAAAGTCTAATACACCTCCCAAATCCTCTATAGGACTTATATAGGTTACATTTATTTGAGATTCATCTATCTTTTTATATCTACCAGGACCATAGGCCCTTATAGCTATTAACTCTTTGTATCCCTTTGATACAAGCATGCTCAGTGGAAGATTATTGTATATTCCTCCATCTACAAATAATTTTTTTCCACTTTTTTCCCTTTTAAATACTGGAAAGTTAGCACTTGCCATTAAATATTCAACTAATTTTCCCCTAGGAATGTCCTCAATAAATAGTTCTAAAGGCTTTAAATCAGAAATAGAAAAAGTCACCACTCCAAAATCTTTATTAGATTTCCTTATCTTCCTTTCATTTATATTATCTTTAAGCAATTCTCTAATTAACTTTGTATCTACACCTTTGTTATACAATACTGTTTTAGCTTTATTAATTATATAGCTTATATTATCTATATTTATGTCTAATTTTTTTATATCTTCTAATTGCTTTTCATCTATATCAAATATTTTAGATGGACAAATATTATACCACATATCATAAGCCTTTTCTAAATCTCCTTGTACTATCATTGCCCCATTCAATGCACCTATTGAAGTTCCAGTTACTCCATTGATATTATACCCTTCTTTATAGATAGCCTTAGCAGCACCAATTTCATAAGCACCTCTGGCTCCACCACCCTCAAGGACTAATCCTATCATATTACTCACTTCCTTTAGTTATATTGATTATCTATAAGAAAACTGCAAGGTTAACCTTGCAGTTAGATGTATTATATATTATATTCTCCTACTATGCAGTATTCTATATCTCCTGCTGCTTCTTTATTACAATCCAAAATATTCCATCTATTGTTAACGCCTATAGCCTTTGCCATTTCAGTAAAATAATACATTACTATTCCCATATCTGTAAAATTTTCTACATTATCAGGGTTTACTACAGCTAACACCACTTTATCATTCTTAAGTATAAATCTCCAAGGCTGGTTATTTTTATTTGATGGCGCATACCTTACATAATAGAACAAATCGTTTAACCCTCTTTGTTCTAATAGATCCATATCGATGACATTGCCCCACTCCTGATAAAATACTATATCCTTTATAGAAAGTCTTGAACTGGTTGATTTAAATATTTTGCTCTGCTCTTTAGGATATCCAATAGCCAATAGATAATCTATTTTCTTATTTTTGTCTTCAAGTAATTCTGTCTTAACTTGTTCAGAAACTTCCATTAGATTTACCCAACACGTTCCTAATTTTAATTCTTCAGCTTTTGTAGATAACTCTTCCATAGAATATGCGGCCCTCATGACAGTTTCTTTATCTCTATCATCTATCTGAAGCCCTATATAATGAGGACTTTCTATCATAACACCTGCATATCCTCCTAATCCTTTTAAACTACTATATACTTTATTACCTTCTTCAAATAATTTAAATTCTACCCTATCTTCACCATATTCTTCCTCTATCTTTTTTCCATAATACATCAATTGATCTAGTATATCTTTATCAACAACTTCTTTTTTAAACTTTCTTGTAGACCTTCTACCTTCCAAAAACTTTGTCAATAACATTATAATGACCTCCTTCATATGTAAATATATAATATATATACCACTACTTTATCTATAAAATCACAAATTATTATATTTTTATTAAAATTTATAATAATTTTTTCAACGCCTTCTTTTTTTAGCTTTCTTTTTTTTTGGCTTAATAAGTGATTTAGGACCAAATCCTATTAAATCTCTTCTTCCTGCTTTTATTAATGCCTTATACACTAAATTATAATTTTTTGGATTACTAAACTGCAATAATGCCCGTTGCATCTGCTTTTCTTCCTTTAATTTTGGTACATATACAGATTTCATAGTTCTCGGGTCTATACCAGTATAATACATAGTAGTAGATAGTGTCCCCGGAGTAGGATAAAAATCTTGTACCTGTTCTGGCTGATAATGTAAATCCCTTAAGTACTCTGCCAATTCTATAGCAGAATTTATAGTGCTTCCAGGATGACTAGACATTAGATAAGGTATATAATATTGCTCCTTGCCCAATGATTTATTAATTTTTTTATATTTACGTATAAATGCATTAAATACTTCTTTATTAGGTTTGCCCATATAATATAATACATCTTTAGATATATGCTCAGGGGCTATCTTTAATTGACCACTTATATGATGCTTACAAAGTTCCTTTAAAAAGATATCTTCTCTATCAGCCATAATGTAATCATATCTTAACCCAGACCTTATAAATACTTTTTTTATTTCCTTTAATTCCCTTAATGATCTTAATATATCTAAATATTCCCTGTGATCTACCTCCATATTTGTACATGGAGACGGATATAAACATTGTTTGTTTTTACAACTTCCCTTAGAAAGCTGTTTCTTACATGCAGGCCTTCTAAAATTAGCTGTAGGTCCTCCCACATCATGAATATATCCCTTAAAATCCTCATCCTCTACAATTTCTTCTGCCTCTCTAATGATAGATTCTTTACTTCTGCTCTGTACTATCCTACCTTGGTGAAATGTTAATGCACAAAATGAACAACTCCCAAAACATCCCCTTGAACTGGTTATGCTAAATTTCACCTCTTCTATCGCAGGAATGCCACCCTGTTTTGTATATATGGGATGATATTTTCTAATATATGGAAGTGAATAGACTATATCTAACTCTTCTCTACTTAGAGGCTTGGCTGGAGGGTTTTGAACTACATATTTATTTCCATGCCTTTGAGCCAATGTATTTCCTATTATTGGGTCTTGCTCTTCATACTGAATCTTAAATCCTTTGGCATATTCAATTTTATCTGTTGATACCTCTTCAAATCCTGGTATTTCAATATAATCATAAATTTCCTCTAAGCTATCTATTATAAAACAAGTACCAGGTATATGTCTTATATACTTAACGTCTATACCAAACTCAAGATTTTCTGCTATTTCTACTATCTGCTTTTCTCCCATACCATATACTAGTAAATCAGCACTACTATCAAAGAGTATAGATTTCCTTACTCTATCGCTCCAATAATCATAGTGGGCAAACCTCCTGAGACTGGCCTCTACTCCACCTATTATTATAGGCATATTATCAAAAACCTGTCTAATCATATTACAGTATACTATAGTAGCCCTATCAGGTCTTAATCCCCCTTTTCCTCCTGGAGAATATGAATCTTTTTTTCTTCTTTTCTTATTTACTGTATAATGATTTACCATAGAATCCATATTCCCTGCGGTAACTAAAAATGCCAGTCTAGGTCTACCAAATTTTTTAAAATCTCCAATATTAGTCCAACTAGGCTGTGCTATTATACCTACTTTGTATCCTGCATCTTCTAAAACTCTAGCTATTATAGCTGTACCAAAACTAGGATGGTCAACATAGGCATCTCCTGAAACGATTACAAAGTCCAACTGTTCCCATTGCCTCTTTCTCATATCAGATTTGTTAATAGGTAAAAAATCATTTTTCAAGTCTATCACCCTGTCTACATTAATCTAAAAATTTATATTACCGCCTCTATCGTAATGCTCATAACAATCTAAACACACCTTTTTTCCATCTTGTATTCTTATTCTGCTTTCTGCTGCTAACTCACCACATGATTCACATACTATACTTTTAAATATTTTTGCCCTCTGTGGAACATTAAATTCAGGTTTTTTGATTTCAAAAAGCTTTGTAGCTGGGGTATTAAGTATAAAATTTTGTTTTCCTTCTTTATTACCATCATATTCAATACCTTTAAATACTAATCTTATGCTATCATCATTATCTCTGTTGAAAAAGGAAAACGCCTGTTTACCTCTATCTTTAAATAAAAGATTTCCTTTACCAAAAGTACATCCTGTTATATATTGAACAGCATCTACTCCACATGCATCATTCTCAACTACACATACTATTTCTTCGTCATTGGAAAATCTTATATTCAGCTTCTCTATTGCCAATTCACATGCCTTAAATCCTATAGCAAGTCCAGGACACTTATGTCCGTGGAATCTAGCACATTCATTCCATAATTTATTATTCATACATATCTCTCCTTGAAAATATTTTCAATATATTATAGCATATATCAAAGACAAAAGCATAGGAGTAAACCACCTATGCTCAGATTGTTACCAGACATGCAATTATAATAAAGGTATAAAATAAAAGTTGAAAATTAATCTCTCCTTAAAATTTACCTACTATATCCTTAAATCCCAATCCATTTTCTAAATCCTGTGATATATCTAAATTATTGTTAACTGCATTTTTTACCTTTACCATTTTAGATATATCTCCTATAAGGGCTGCCCCGATTATTTTCTTATCTCTCAAGAATAGCTTATGGTATACAGCATTTTCGTCGTCATTAAACTCTACTACATCATCAAAATCTTTTACATCCCCTACAGAAAATAATGAGGTATCAGCTATATTTAACATTGTATATGGCTCTGGTAATTTATACTCCTTACTTCCACCTGTCATATTTATTCCCGCTATCTTTCCTTGTTCGTTTGCAGCTGTCCATAGTCCTAATGTTACACTGTTTACTTCTGCAATATCACCAGCAGCAAATACATTGTCAATATTAGTTCTCAAGTAATTATCTACTTTTATACCCCGGCCAACATCAATTTTTGTCTTTTCTGCTATCCCTATATTAGATCTTATACCTGCTGAAAATAATATGGCATCAGTTTTTATCTCAGGACCATCTTTTATTTTTAATCCCTCTACTTTTTCTTCTCCCAGTACTTCTTCAGCAGCTGCACCTAAATAGAAATCTAGTCCTTTTTTTTCTAGGATATATTTAAATTTATTAGACAATTCTTCATCCAATTGTCTAGGTAATAAATATGGAAAAAATTCTACCACGTTAACCTTTTTGCCCAATTCTTTTATCGCCCATGCAGCTTCAAGTCCTAAAAGTCCTCCACCAATAACTGTTACGCTATTACAATCTTCAAAATAATTCTTTATATATCTTAAATCTTTAAGTGTCCTAAGGGCCAATACACCCTTTTTATATTTTCCTGCAACTGGTGGTACAAAAGGTCTACTACCATTAGCTAACAACAGTTTTTCATATCTTAACTCTCTTCCATCATCTAATTTTACTACATTATTATCTGTATCTATATTTTCAACTATACTGCCCAATATTATATCTATATTTTTATCTTTATACCAACCTTCTTTTTTTACCATTAACTCGTTATTGTCAAAGTTTTTACTTATATAATGAGATAGTTTTACTCTATAATAAGTCAAATATTCTTCCGAAGAAACTATAGTAACCTTTCCCTGTTCATCCCTTTTATAAATTTCTTGTGCTGCTGAAAGTCCTGCAATCCCATTTCCAATTATTAAATATTTAGTGTCTATTCTACTGTCCATTAGTTTACCTCCTATTTATGTATATTTATATTTTTTTCTAAGTTTTATTCAATTTTAAGTACATATTACTATTACCCTGTAAACCCTATATTAATCATGTTTTTATTTTTTAAATAAAATTGCTCGTCCTTTATGGTATAATCTTTATTAGATATATTTTATAAAAGTCAAAGGAGTTGATTAAATTGAGTCATAATTATAAGTTTTTCCAAAATAAAAAATGTGAATATTTTCCATGTCATAAAGGTTTAAAGGAAGATGATTTTAATTGTTTATTCTGTTTCTGTCCATTATATGCCCTTAAAGATAAATGTGGCGGCAATTTCGACTATAAAGATGGCATTAAAGATTGTAGCAATTGTAATATCCCCCATAGTAAAAAGGGATATGACCATATAATGTCAAAAATAAAAGATGTCATAGCTCTTGGTAGTGAAAAATAAGGTCTGATATATCAGACCTTATTTTTAATCTAAAAGTTTTTTTATAGCATTATAAGTTATATTGGGAACATTCTCAAAGGTATATTTCATATCTACCCTTTCTGTAATTTTATGACCATCCTTACCAAATGTACCTATATTTACTACAGGAACATTTATTTCTAAAACATCATCAACATTATAAAAATATTTTGTCTTCCATGCAGGCATATTTTTACCAAGCTTATCTATACTTTCTATATCATCACTTAATGCCATAAAACTTGAGTCGGATATATAGGGATAAAACATACGAATCTTTATTGGGTTGTCACATTTTGACTGTACATAGTCTACTGATTTTTCAACTGCATCTAATAATGATTTCTCTTTATTTGTCTTTCCTGTCATCTCTATTCTTGCAGAAAATGTAGAAGAAAAATATACTACTATTGCAGGCGATTTATCTTTAGCCCATTTCCAGGCTTCCTCAATAACCCTTGTGCTAAATACCCTTAAATCTAACAATGGCTCATCTTTATTTAATTTTTCAGCAAAATTATAGATATAATTAGTAAATTCCTCTCCATTTTCTTCTTTAAGCATATTATAAAATTCTTCCCAGGTATATACCCTTGTTTTCCATGGCAATTTTTTATATTCTACTCCACTCATATCACAATATTTTTTGTAAGAATCATTAGTGTATTTTACTATATTATCAAATGCCTCTATTGCCTTTTTTTTGCTCACATTTATAACATCTGCTGGAGACATACTATGGGTAAAAAAATTATAATATGAATATGCAGCTAATGACGTCTGTACAGTATATTTGTCTTTAAAATCTGACTGCTTCAAAGACATGGGAGGTATAGTTACTTCGCCCTGAGCTTCATCACATAAATCAGTATTCAGCTCCATTAATCTAGTAATCTCCGCCACTATAAGATTTGGATCTAAGCCACCATATGCTTGTCCCACATGGGTTTCTTTCCCTGTAACATAAAATGATGGTAATAACTTTCCTATACTTCCAAAATAAATATATCTATTAATATCTTCTGATGTATATCCAGTAGAATAATCGGCATTTATACACGCTATATATTGAAAGTCTTCCTTTTCTTTTAATCTTTTAAACTCTTTTAATCCTGTTATGATACCATGGGAATTATCTTCTTCATCACATTCAGCATAAGCAATTATATTACCGTCTAGTTCTTCAGGGTGTTTAGAAAAATATTCTATTAAATACATATGTCCTGCTACCCCTGATTTCATATCTAAAGCTCCTCTTCCAAACATATATGCACCTGAACGAATATCTTCTTTCACTTCTTCACTTACATTTAGCTCAATCAATTTTTCAGGTAATTCTTCAGGTGAAAATGCATAGTCCTTTATAGTACCAAAGTCATCTACTCCCACAGTATCTAAATGCCCTATTAGAATTATAGTCCTATTAGAATTACCTTTGGTACCCTTTACATATGCATAGGTACTATGTCTGTCTATTTCATCATTTTCTGTTTTTACCATCTTTACTCTGTCAGGATGCTCTTTAAAATAATTCAATGACATATAGTAATCATATATCTTTTGAGCACATTTACTCTCTCCCCCTGGCTCCCTTACTATACTAGGTATTTTTACTAATTGAGTAGTCAATTTTTTTATATCTTCATAACAATCTAAGTACATATATGCTCCCCCTCATATAATAATATATTAAATTACACTTTTATATTTATTCTATAAATATAATTGCTTTCCTGCTTTTATTTCCATAAAACATATTTGATTTGATTGGCATCATTACAATAATAGCCATATAATTTTATACATTTTAACTAAAACCTTCTATATCACTTTACATATTATATAAATAGTGTAAAATAGTTATGGAAATAAAAGAATAGGAGGATTTTTATGACTGATAAAAAAAAGGGGATAATTCTTATATTGTTATCTGCTTTATTTTTTGCCATGATGGCAGCCACTGTTAAGGCTTTGGAAAATATCTCTGTAGTAGAAAAAATGTTTTTCAGAAATTTATTTGGGTTGTTTGTTGCTTCCTTTATACTATTTAGAAAAAAACAATCTCTAAAGGGAAACAATAAAAAGCTTTTATTACTCCGTAGTATTTTTGGGCTTATGGGAGTAGGACTATATTTTTATTCATTATCTTCTAAAATACCTTTGGCTAATGCTGTAATGCTGAATAAAATGTCTCCTTTTTTTGTAATAATTTTTTCATTTCTCTTCTTGAATGAAAAAATTAAAAAAACTCAGATTATTTCTCTTGTATTAGCTATCATTGGTGCTGGTTTTGTCATTAAACCACGACTGACATTGACATTAGTCCCTTCATTATCAGCACTATTTTCTGCCCTCTTTGCAGGAGTGGCATACACTATCATAAGACATTTAAGGCATACTGATACATCTGAAATAATTGTTTTTTATTTTACTCTTTTATCTACAATAATAACTGGTCCCTTTGTTTTCTATGGAAATTTTGTTATGCCTACTGGCATTGAAATTCTACTACTATTTTTATTAGGTTTATTTGCTACATTGGCTCAATTTTCAATGACCAATGCCTATAGATTTGCTCCAGCCGGTGAATTGTCCATATATACTTATAGTAATATAGTGTTTTCAACATTTATAGGCTTAACTATATGGGGTGAAATACCTGATAGCTTTAGCATATTAGGTGGAATAGCTATTATTGTAGCAGGCATCATTAACTATTATTATGGAAAACAGTAATAAATAATAATATAAATAAAATATGGAAATCTTAAGATTTCCATATTTTATTTATCGTCTTCCTTCCACAATGAAGAAGCCGTTTCTGCCCATTGTTTTGATATCTCTATACATTTATTTGTCAAATCATTTACATCTTCTTTATCTATGGGTTGAGTAGAATATGCATTTACACTATTAACTATCTTTCTCAATTCCTTAGGGTTATCCAATAATGGACAAGGTCTAAGATGATTTTTGTTAAATGGTTGATTAGACTTGTATGCTTTAAAAATAGGGGATTGTAGTCCTTCTAATAGACTTACATCCTTTATATTACAGTTTGAATAATGTATAAATGCACAAGGTTCTATATCTCCATTAGCATTTATGTGTAAATAATTTTTCCCACCTGCTATACAGCCATTTACATATTCTCCATCATTCCAAAAATCCAATACAAATATGGGTTTATTGCTTCTAAATTCTCTAACTTTGTGATACATATATTCCCGCTGTTCTGGTTGAGCTAATAAATCCAATACAGCATCTTTTCCAATAGGTATATATGTAAAATACCATCCAAACATACACCCCTTGTCTATCAAAAAGTCTATATATCTAGAAGAACCTATTTCATCAGTATTGTATTTATGGTAGCATGTAGAAAATCCAAATATTACACCCTTTTCCTTTAATAATTCCATAGCTTTTACCACATTATTAAAGGTGCCCTTTCCCCTTCGCATATCGGTTTTTTCTTCAAAACCTTCTACACTTATAGCCAATGCAAAATTCCCCACCTCTGCTAATTCATCTGCAAACTCTTCATCTACCAATGTTCCATTGGTAAACGCCATAAACATACAGTCATTATGTATTCTAGCTAACTCAAGCAAGTCTTTTTTCCTCGTCAAAGGCTCTCCTCCTGAAAATATGTACATATAAATGCCTAATTTTTTGCCTTGTTTTACAATATTATTTAATAGCTCTTTTGATAAATAATCTGTCTTTTCATATTCACTAGCCCAACACCCTGTACACTTTAAATTACAAGCACTGGTGGGATCCATCAGTATAGCCCAAGGAATATTGCATCCATACTCTTCTTGTAGCCTTTCTTTCATAGGTATTCCACTAATAACAGAGTTCAAAAAAAAGTTTGTTAAAAACTTTTTTCTAACTTTAGGGTTAATGTCATTAAAAAATCTTTCTATCAATTTATACCAGTTGCTATTTTTGTCATTACAAATGTTCTTAAATACTTTAACTGCATTTTTATGTCTTTCTAACTCTACCAATTTATCTGCCCAATTCAAAGCTTTTTCCAGATTTTCCATGGGATTTTTTTCAATATATCCTAATCCCTCTTCAATAACCATGGAACTCAACAATTTTTTTGCAGATTTCATTATAATCCCCCTTTATTAAATCCTATTAATTTTTTATTGACACCTTTGTCTAAAAAAAGTTAAAAAAATTAATTTTTCTTTAATCCATTGATTAAAGTCTTTATAGATAATATATACTTATCCAAATCAATATTACTATTCCAGAACCTTTGAAGTGCTGAAGATTCTATCATAGCATACAATATTAAAGACATGGTCTCAGCATCTACATCTTTTATTTCCCCCTCTTCTTTAGCCTTTATTAATAAAGATTTAAATATATGTCTTAGCTCTTTTATATGTACTCTTAAACTATCTTCTATTTCATTTTGCTCTCTTCTCAATATTAACCATAACTCAATAAATATTATCATAATACCGTCTCTACTTTTATCATTCACTACTGTAGATACAAGTTCACTAATTTTATCTATATAATTTAATTCTTCATTATTAAGTATATTCTCATACTCTTCTTTAAATGCTTTTATTCCCTTTTTTACAACATAATAAAATATTTCATCCTTATTTTTAAAATATTGATATAAAGTAGTTCTCCCCATACCACACCGTTTAGCTATATTAGAAAAACGTGTCTTATGGTATCCCTTATCAATAAATACATATAAAGCATTTTGAACAATTTCTTGTCTTTTTAAATTATAATCAATTATCTTGGGCATTTTTTTCTTCCTTTATATATATGTATATTTATTTCAATTTTATTTTATCACTTCCCTATCTTTTGTCAACAAACTATAATCTTCGACAAAAAATAGGGAAATATTTTTTAATTATTATGGTTTTATTTTCATTATTTTCATATTATTCAATGCATCATCTACTAATGATTCTATATCTAAACTTTTTTCTGAATCCTCTATATCTTCTAATTTAGGTCTCGTTACAGGGTGTTTAGGTAAAAATACTGTGCAACAATCCTCATAGGGTAATATTGAAGTTTCATATGTTTCTATATCATGGGATATATCCATTATTTGGGTTTTATCCATTCCAATTAATGGCCGGAAAATAGGCATATGAACTATTGAATTAGTAACATTTAAAGATTTTATAGTCTGACTAGCCACCTGCCCGAGACTTTCTCCTGTCACTAATGCATCTATGCCTTCCCTTTCTGCTACCCTTTCTGCTATTCTCATCATAAATCTTCTTGAAATAAGAGTCATTTCATCTTCAGGACAGTTTTTATTTATTTCCTTTTGTATATTTAGCAAATTAATAGAATATAAATTAAACTCTCCACAATATCTTGCTATTATACTTCCTAAAGCCTTTACCTTTTCTTCTGCTCTTTCACTGGTAAAGGGATAACTATGATAGTGAATAGCATCTATCTTTACTCCCCTTTTTGCTATCATAAAACCTGCTACTGGACTATCAATGCCTCCTGAAAGTAAAAGAAGACCTCTACCATTGGTTCCTATAGGTAATCCCCCATAGGCCTTTATCTTTTCGGTATATAAA
The DNA here is from genome assembly GCF_000620125.1 of Clostridiisalibacter paucivorans DSM 22131. NCBI lineage: Bacteria > Bacillati > Bacillota > Tissierellia > Tissierellales > Thermohalobacteraceae > Clostridiisalibacter > Clostridiisalibacter paucivorans. The sequence goes on from NZ_JHVL01000004.1 coordinate 115,876, forward strand.
TATACTTTATCTCTTATATCTATATACAAATACATATCTGGATTATGGACATCCACTTTTAAATCATCCACATTTTTTAGTATCTCTCCTCCTAATAACTTAGCTACATCCATAGATTTAATAGGAAATTTTTTATCTGCTCTTTTTACCTTAACTTTAAATGTTTTGAATCCCTTTTCTTTTATAATATCCTTTACTACCTTCACTGAAGCATTTTTTATTATATCTATATCTTTATCTACTCTATATGCAGGATTTATGTGAACTATTCCAAATACTTTTACCAGTCTTTTTATTACATTGTCCATATTAATTTCATCTACTTCTACATAGGCTTTTCCCAGTTCTCTATATACCCTTGCCTTTCCTAAATCCTTTATAGAATTTTTTATATGTTTTATTAATTCTTTTTCGAAATAACCTCTATTACCTCCCTTAAGCACTATTTCTCCAAAGCTAATACTTATTACTCTATCCATCAAATTCTCTCCTTTATCTCATAGTTATTTGTCTTATGTCTTCTACTGATTCTTTTAATTTATCTATAGTATAATCTATATCCTTCTCAGTATTAAATTGACTAAAACTAAATCTTATAGCACCTTCTATTTTTTTCATATCTAGTCCCATTGCCCTAAGTACATGACTCCCTCTCTTACCCTTTGATGAACACGCTGAACCAGTAGATACATAAATGCCCTGTTGCTCCAGATAGTGTAAAAGTACTTCTCCCCTTATTCCATTAAAGGATATATTTACTATATGTGGAGCACTATTATCATCAATAAATCCATTTATATTTATGTTTTTTATTTCAGATAATGCCTTTTCAATAAAATACTTCTTTATTTTTTTCATTTTCATGATATGAGTATCAAAACTATCTTTTATAATATCTACAGCCTTACCTAACCCTACTATCCCTGGAGTATTTTCCGTACCCGATCTTATTCCCCATTCTTGATTTCCTCCATAAATCATAGGATTTAAATTTAGCCCTTTTTTTATATAAAGTCCTCCTATTCCCTTTGGACCATGAATCTTATGTCCACTAAAAGAAAGAGTATCTATATTTAAAGTTTTTGGATATAATTCTATCTTTCCAAATCCTTGAACAGCATCAACATGAAATTTTATGCTTTCCTTTTTTCTCTTTATTATATCACTAATATATTTTAATGGTTGTATAGTCCCTACTTCGTTATTTACAGCCATTACAGATATCAATATTGTTTCATCAGTTATGCTATTTTCCAACTGTCTCAAATCTATAAGACCATTTTTATCCACTTTTAAATATGTTACTTTATATCCATTAGATTCATACTTTTTAAAAACATTTAACACAGATGGATGTTCTATATGGGAAGTTATTATATGTTTTCCCTGTTTAGAAAATCTATTTATTATACCTTGAATAGCTATATTATTGCTCTCTGTCCCCCCAGATGTAAAATATATCTCATCACTTTTTACTTTCAAAAATTCTGATATTATTTTTCTAGACTCTTTAATCTTCTTTTCTGCATTCAATCCCATCCTGTGAAGAGATGATGGATTCCCAAAACATTTAAATTGCATATAATTCATAGCATCAATTACTTCTTCTCTAGGTTTAGTAGTAGCACTATTATCTAAATAAACTTCCATTTTTTTCACCTCTATTTCTAGACTAAAAGCCTAATTTTTCATTTACCAATAAAATTTTTATTTCTATAGTTTTAGGACATTTCTCTACTATTACTGTTACATTGCACATCCTATCTTTCGATTGGCAATCATTACAAACTCCAGTATACCTACAAGGAGTATTCAAATCCAGTCTCTCTGCATTCTTTGGACATGCCTCCTCTTTTATCCTCTTTATAGCATCCTCTAGATTTGAAGTTATTTTATTCATACCTGCAATTATATATACTTTATTATGACCATAAAACATAGATGACACCCTATTTCCAACTCCATCTATATTTACAAGTTTCCCATCCTCTGTTATAGCATTAGTACTTGTAATATATATTGTTGCGTTAGAAGCATTAATCCTTTCAGCATTTCTCTTATCTGGTGCAACCTTCCAATGCCAATATACTTCATTATTTCTATTTTTAAGCTCATCATAAATACCCGATTGTTCAATAGTCATAGAACCACCAAACCCTATTGAATCTTCAGAAGATATCTCTGATAATACTTTTTTCTTTACATCATCTAGACTTTCAAAAAAACTTACATTAAAACCATTTTTATTTAATCTATCCATCGTATCTTTTATTGTATCACTCATAATATCTACCTCCCATTTTCAAACTATATTATTATTATATATAAAAAATTATAAACAATAAAGTAAACTTCATATATCCATTGATAATATGCTAATTAAATAATATTTAAATTTTATTTTTGAAAAACCCCTTGATTGTTCTGTCGTTTTTTGTTATAATCTGTAATGGTTATCCCCCTGGTAACCTCAAAAATCTCTATTCCCAATACCCCTTTTGAACGGTTTTATAATCGTGTATATCTAATATTAGATGTACAAAACAAAAAAAGGCCACCGAGGCCTTTTTTTGTTTTGTACAAATTTAATTTTGTGGAACTAATAGTTTTTGACCTATAAAAATCAAATGAGGATTTTTGAGTTCATTTATCTCAGCCAATCTCTCCCAAGTGATACCAAATTTTTCTGCTATTTTCCAAAGCACATCGTCTTTTTTTACATTATAAGTATCCATTTCAACTGACTGTTCCTCTTTTTCTTCTTTAATCTCTTCTACCTTCTCTACTTCAATTTTATCTGCCTTTGCCTGTTGAGTAACTATTATTCTAGAATCCTCTGATATATTCTCTGTACCAAATTCAGCAATATAATCCACTAAAATCTCATCCATCGCTTTATAAATCTTCAACTCAGGATACTTTTTAAACATCTCATAGCCATCTCCACCAGCTGCCATAAAATCATTAGTAGCTACTACATACATTTTATTATTGTCTAATTCTCTGCCATTAACCTTTATATTTAAAACCTTTTGACCTTCTGGTTTGTCTGGGTTGAATTCATATGTTAACCCAGATACCTGTGGAAATCCTCCATTCGTTTCTGGATATGCCTTTACTCCATATTCTATAGCATTTTTTATATCTTCTCCCTTTATTTCTTTTGTTATTACATAATTTCCAAAGGGTAATACTGTCAAAACATCGCTTTTAGTTATATCTCCAGCCTTTATGCTGGCCCTTATACCTCCACCATTAGTTATTGCAATATCTGCATTTGTATGATATTTCATAGAATCTGTTATGAGATTAGCTAAATTACTTTCACCTCTTCTCACAACTTCTCTTTCTCCAACTAAAATAGAGGGTGTATTGCCTACTACCTGTGACGTTATTATAGAATTTTCATCTTTGATTTCTTTAATTAAATTCAAAATTTCTTCATCTTTTTCTATATTAGATGCATCTTCCTTTGTGAATAAAGATGCATCCATAGTTATGTCTCCATCTTTATATGTCATTTTTACTATGCCTAGCGCTTTATCATATTCATATGCTGAAACTATCAACGTACCATCAACTATCATTCCCTGTGGCAAATTAGTATGGGAATGTCCATCTATTATTAAATCTATCCCATTAACATTCTTAGCTAAATAATCACTTCTCCATCCTTCTTTAGTATCTTCTCCCATCCCTAAATGGGATAACACTATTATTACATCTGACTTATCTTCTAATTCCTTTATTATATCTCTTGATGCCTCAACTGGATCTAAAAATTCAAGTCCTTCTGTATTTCTAGGATGGGATTTTATTTTTGTTTCTGGAGTAGCTAGGCCAAATATGCCTATTTTTACTCCATCTATTTCTTTAATAATATATTTTTTAGTAAAGTTATTTTTACTATCTTCTTCAACTACATTAGAAGCCAAAATATCAAAATTAGAAATATCCATCAACTCTTTGGCTCTATCTTTTCCATAATTAAAATCATGATTCCCAAGAACCATACCATCATATCCGATTTTATTAAATACCTTCATTACGGATTCTCCCTTGGCTATGGTTGCCAAAGGATTCCCATGAAATGCATCACCAGCATCTAGCAATAATATATTATTATTCTCTGTCTCTAATTGTTTCAGCTTAGTTGCAATTTTAGCGAACCCCATACCATCATAATTACCTTCTTCCAATCTAGCATGAGTATCATTAGTATGTACTATTGTTATATTTACTGCCTCTTCTGAAGCCAAGGATTGATTCAATGGCATAACCATTGTAAATACAAGAGCTAAAATCAATATGATACTAATTCTTTTCTTAAACACTATTATCCAGCCTCCCTCTTTTTTTACCTAAACATTTGTATTATTTAAAACAATATATTTATACCCATTTTTATGTAAATATAACTATTTGTTCTACAAAAATTATATATTAAAATCTAAAGGGTCCTCTTCTTTTTTTTCTCAAATATTCTTCTATTCTTGATATCCTTTCCTCTAGAGCATTAATCTTATTATTGTCTTTTGATATTTCTGACACAACTTTTTTTATACTTTCTATTTCATACTCTAAGTCTACAGTATTTGTCTCTTCATCACTCAAAATTTCTATATGATTTTTTCTTTCTACATATATATCATCCATATCATTATCCATATCATTATCCATATCATTTATATCATCCATATCATCATTTAAATTAAAACATATACTTTCATCAGCTTTATTTTTTTGTTTCAAGGGCACTTTTTCTACATTTTCTAATGCTCCAAATCCTAAAAAGGATATATCTGGATAGTCTAACCCAAATGAATAGTTAAAATTATATTCTTGTTGATTATTAGAAATGAATTCATATCTTAAAAAGGCTTCTTGTCTAGTTTTTTTCCAGAGGTATATATCGCTCCATGTATTACCATAATTTGTAGAGTATCTACTCATAAGATGATTATACTCCACCCATACTACCCATAATAGATCCTTAGTAAATATCAATGTAGGATATGTACAATTTTCCTTATTAGATAAAATTTCATGGCTTTGCAAAGTAAATTTTCCTTTGTTATATTGATATTTGTCTAAAATTACTGCTAAATTACCCTCTATAAACTCACAGTAAGTTATAAAAACATAATCGTCTTTAAGTAACATATCCATATATATTTTATTTTTAAAGCTCTCTGTTAATTTAATCTCTTTATTCCACATGCCTTTAGACCAAGAATATACCTTTATAAATATTTGCTCATAACCATTTGATAAATCAAGATAACTACAAATTACCTCATCTCCATTTTCAACTAATATTATAGGATGTATTATTTCTCTAAAATTAGATTGAAAGACTTCTTCCATCTCTATATTTTCATTATTGACCTTTATACATTTACATTTATAAGTCATGCTTGCATTTTCATCTAAAATTATATAAAAAATCATTATCTCTTCACCATTTATTGCAATCTTTATATCATGTATTTTTTCCTCATCAATTAGGTGTTTCGATTCAATTTTTTCTTCATCTTTATTTATTAATATAATCTGATTATTTAAATCCTGATAAGCTAAATATAACCTGTCATCAGAATCTATCTTTACATCAAAGTTCTTATTTGAATCATCTGCAATCAAATCTTCTTTTACATTACCTTGACTTTTATAAAAACTTATCAAATGTATATTATTTTTTGATTTGTAGAAATAGTATAGATTTCCATAACTGTCTACCACTACTTTCCTCAATATATCAGAAAAAGCCATAGTTATATCCTCCTTTTAAAATATCCTCATATAAAAATATTTATTTTAAATTCATATAAATATTACTAAAATAACTATTTTTTTATTTGTATTGTACTTCATAGTGTCACTATAAAGCCTTTATGAATATACTATAAATATGAAAAGGTATTTAATATGAAATTAATAAGGAGGAGATATTTGTGACTAGTTGCGGAAATAATTCAAATGATATAAATTTATCTTTGCCTGAAGAATGTTGTACTGCTAATACTGGTTGTAGTTTTAATGGTTCCCTTCGTAATGTAAAGGCTGAACCCATATATGTACAGAAAGTCTATGATGCAGCACTTTTCAATCTTCAAGGATTAAGAACTGTAGCAAATCTAAGCTTAAGCCCAGCATTAGGTAGAGGGGCAAGGATAATAAGGGTATTAGATATTAGGTGTAAAAAATTCTTTAACCCATGTAATATAAAAGATCCTAAGAATCTAAGATTAAATCTTGACACAGAAATTTCAGGAGGAGAATTTGTAAAGAATGAACATGGTAAAGAAATAAGGGCTGTAGGTCCCGATGGATTTAGAAGTCAAAAACTTATATTTGCAGATACTGAAAACTGTGATGATAAATGCAAAGGAACTCCAATATTTGGAACTCAAAATGTTGAAATATCAGGGGCTGTAATTGTTGAAATAGATGTATTATTTACTGATAACTGTGAAAAAAGATGTAGAGCTACCTTAACAGCAAGGGCACCAGTTGCACCTGTCAGTGATCCCCTTGTATTAACAAATTTCTTTGAATTATGTATCCCTTCAGTATATGATGGAGCATTTTTCCCAAGATTTGCTGAGTTCTGTAATGTCAGATGTGAACCTAGATTGGCAACAAATAATATTGCTAGAGATTTAATAGTAAATCCAGGAACTGGAGCAGTATCTGCTAATCTTTTATTATCTTTATGTATTACATGTGAAAAGAAAATAATAGTACCTGTTCAACTTTGTGTATTGTCAACAGGATTCCCTCAATTATCTGCTGAGATTTCTCCAATTTGTAATACTTTCCCAACACTATTCCCAAAACAGATAGATGAAAATAGTGTTAGGCATTGTAATGAATCTTGTAGCGTTCAATCTACTGAATTAGACGAAGAAGATGCTCCATTAGATGAGTAACAATTAAACCACAAATCAAAATGATTTGTGGTTTTCTCATCTAATTTCAAGTTTTCTATATCTATTTATAGCAGCAACAATTTCATAAGGTCTAGGTTTAGCTAAATCACCTAATGGTGTATTAAATGGAGAAATTATATCTAAACCCTTTCTTTCTATGTCCTCCATTATATTATCTATTATTTCTTTTAATGAATAATTTTTATCTAAATAGTCCCTATACATAAATCTAAGTATATTGGATATAGCGTTTGTTTGACTATTATCTACCAGTTGTTCAACAAATGATAAATCTATAGACTCCCTTCCATAGAGTATTCTATGTATACCTTTTGTTTTTATTTTAGATTTACCCGATAATCTAAAACTACTCTTTATTGGAACTCTATGTTTTGTTTCTCCTATTCCTTGTATATTTTCTTTTTTTCTTACATTTTTATAAATGTTACAGATTTCTTTTGCTCTACTTGTAACCTCATAGGGTGTATAGTTTTCCATCATTATAATATTGTCAGAAACATCGAAATAATCTCCTGAACCCCCCACTACTAGTATCGTAGACACATTTTTTTCTTCATATAACTGTCTAACTCTATCTATAAATGGTGTTATTGGCTCCTTATCTTTAGAGACCAATGCCTGCATTCTTCCATCTCTTATCATAAAATTAGTAGCACTGGTATCTTCATCTAACAGTAAAAGTCCTGAACCAATTTCTAATGCTTCCATAATATTAGCAGCTTGAGATGTACTACCACTGGCATTATCTGTTGTAAATTCATCTGTAGATATTTCATAGGGTAAATTAGATATAAAAGGTGTGATATTAACCTTTTCTACCTTTCTTCCATCTTCAGCCCTTATCTTTACAGCATCTTCTACTGTCAATACAAACTCCCTTCCATCATAGGGTATATGGTTATATACCCCTCGTTCTATTGCATTTAATAGGGTAGATTTTCCATGGTATCCTCCCCCTACTATAAGGGTAACCCCTTCCTTTATTCCCATGCCACTTATATGACCTCTATTGGGTAAGTTAAATTCATATTCCATAAACTTAGGCGATACAAACGGTACTACATTCTTTCCCTTCATAGGCTTATCACTTACACCACTTTCTCTGGGCAATATAGCTCCGTTGGCTATAAATGAAACTAAACCATTTTTTTTCATTTCATTTCTTAGATGCTCTTGATCTACTGCTAAATTTACATAATCCATAAGCAGTGTTTTGTTGATATTTTTATACATAATTGCATTTTTGCATATATGGGGAATTTCTTCAAAAATCATCTTTATAGCCTGTAATCCTAATATTCTTCTGCCTTTTGCTGGAAGTCCTACACTAAATCTCACTTCAACATATTCATTATTTATCTCAACAGCTGTTCTGTTCAACATCTCTTGTCCACCACTGTCTATCATTATCATTCCACTTTTCCCTGTACCTCGATTACCATTTACAGTACTCCTGATCTCTCTATTAAAGGATCTATTCAAAAAGTCTTCAACAGCTATTTTCTTAAACTTATTATCAAAAAATTCTTTAGGTATTCCTACTTTATTAATATTCATCCTTATCCTAAATCTACTGGGTGATGCAAAAGGATCTCCCTGTACATAATCAACATATAAAATATAATCAGAAAAATTATAACTACCTTGTATGTCTTTATATGCCTTATATCCTCTACCATCAATTCCTTTAAGTTTTTGTCTTAAATTTTCCATATCCTTCATTTAATAACACTCCCTTTGTTACTTTGTTTCATATTTCTGATATCTTTAATATATCTAAATCTATATATTTTTTCAAATTTATATATAAACATTTTAACAACAAATTTTATCTATATATTTATACTGCTATTTTATTTTTTAAAATTTATTACGACATTTCTTTATTGTTTTTTAATATCTTGTCTATATTTTTTGCAACAATAAAAGTAAATATTATAGCAGTTAATAGCCTTACAGTAATTAGAAACCAACCATTTGCTCCTACAGCCACAAACACTAAAGTATCTTCCAATACAGAATGACAACAAACCAAAAATATTATTACTAGATATAAATCCTTCTTCTTCAAATTCCCTTCATTAACAGCCTTAATTATTACTCCTGCACCATATGCTAAGCCCAATACAAGGCCTATAACTAGAGGTAATGTAGATTTTTTTGATATATTAAATAATTTTGCTATAGGCCTCAATTTATCTGATATTTTATCCAAAACTTTATAGTCTTTTAATATTTCTATAACTATCATCATAGGAATAACTATTTTAGCTATTGTAAATACAGCTCTAAAGCTCTCTATAAAACTTTCCTTCATAAATAATCCTATATCCACATTTTCACCCCTCTTTAAATAAATATATTCAATAATATACCCGAAATTAATGCTAGTCCTATCCTTATAAATAAAATAATTGCAACATTTACTCCTGCCTTTTTAACTACTGCTGTCTCCATAAAAAGACTATGGGAAAATGACAACATTATAGCAAGTATAGTAATCTGCTTTGATGTTAATGTTAAAGAAGCTATAGCCCCTATAGCTGCATATAAATTTAAAAAGTTCCCTAAAACTAACACTAAAGCTGCCTCTCCTGGAAGCCCAAATAAATTCATAAGTGGTAAAAAAGCATTTGCCATCCAATCTAGAAAACCTGTATGTTTTAAAAATGTAATAAAAAAATATACTGGAACAACAATCTTGGCTAATATCCAAGTTGTATTAGTTCCAGTTTTAAATCCCGTTAATAAGGTATCATATAGATTTATGTTATTTTTTCTTTTGCCATTTTGTGCATGATTACAGTGCAATCTTTTCTCCCCCTTTAGTTCTACATATAGTGCTATTATACCACAGCATATATGTAAATTACCACATCTTCTATGCTAATTTATGGTCATCTAAATCCATTGCATTTGTCCATTTGCCACATTTATCTCCCCACCTAGCTAATACTTTGCTTCCATCACAAATTTCTACAATTTCACAGAGATTAGAACAACCACTGCATTCAAATCCCTTAATTTTATAGTTTATATCAGCAATATTGATTCCCCTAAATTTAGTTTTTTTCGTTTTCTTAACTTCTTCTCTAGCCAATATAGAAGCACCTATAGCCCCCATTACATCATAATGTTTTGGTACAAATATCTCGCTACCCAACTCCCGCTCAAAGGCCTCTTTTATTCCTAAATTAGCAGCTACTCCCCCTTGAAATACTACAGGAGGTTTAATATTCTTACCCTTTCCAACATTATTCAGGTAATTCCTAACTAATGCCTCACATAGCCCTCGTATTATATCTTCTTCATTATGACCTAATTGCTGTTTGTGTATCATATCTGATTCAGCAAATACAGCACAACGCCCTGCAATCCTAACAGGATTTTTAGATTTTAAAGCTATATTTCCAAATTCTTTTATATCTATACCCAATCTTCCTGCTTGCCTATCTAAAAAAGAACCAGTACCTGCAGCACATACTGTATTCATAGCAAAATCTACAACTATTGAATCTTTTAAAATTATTATCTTTGAATCTTGGCCTCCTATTTCCAATACAGTATTTACATCGGGCATAAAATTAATTGCCGATACAGCATGAGCAGTTATTTCATTCTTTATAATATCTGCACCTAATATAGTCCCTGCTAATTGTCTACCACTACCTGTTGTGCCCACAGCCTTTATTTTGAAATCATTGCCTAAAAAGTCTTTAACTTCCTTTAAGCCCTGTTGAAGTTTAATAATGGGTTTGCCTTGAGTTCTTATATATTTTTTAAATATTACCTCATTTTTTTCGTTTAATAACACTACATTTGTACTTACTGACCCCACATCAACTCCCATATAATATCCCTTTATCATTAGCATGTTCCCTCCTCTTTTTCAGTAAATCTATATATGCTTCTAGTCTAGTATTGTATCCAGCTTCACCAGTCATTTCATCTACTATTAGTGTCAATATAGGTACACTATAATCCTTCTCTACTGTAGGCAATATGGTCTGAGCTACAATCTCAGGCATACAATTTAAAGGCAATATATGAATTATTCCATCAAATCCTTTTTTAGCATATAAAACAGCGCTTCCCACTGTTTCTCTACCATGGCCACCTACCAATGTACTTAAATAGGGTTTTGCTTCTTTTATCTTTCTTACTTCTTCTCCAATCCCCAATCTTCCCTTGCCCCAATGGTGTTCTACCCACTTATATGGAGTTAAGGATTTTTCTATTTCTACTCCCATATGCCCTAATTTTTTTTCTATTTCCAAATTAACAAAAGGTTCTATTATAGTATATATTTCTCCAATTATACCAACTTTTAGACAGTCTTTTTCTTTATTTTCTTCTATAATTGATATATCCTTTATTGTATTATCAATAAGATTTAATATCTCATTAGAGCCATGTACATATTCTATAGATTGGTAAAAACTATTCATTCGATTATCTACTTTATATTTTTCATATGCATGAGCACGTTTTTTATTAGATATATCCATAAGATTATCCATATCTTTTAATATTTTCTTGCCTATATTCACCTTTTTTAGTACTTGGTACATATTTTTTGTACCTGTTATTTTTTCAATGTTTTTAAATAATAAATTATAGTTTCCATTAGGTGGATCAAAGGATATCACATCAACATTATAACCTAAATCCATTAATATATTCTTTTCCAGCAATGAATATAAACCAAACCTACAAGGGCCATTACTTCCTACAATTATTATAGTGTCAGCTCCTTTTTCTATACTCTCTATATAATTACCTATATTAATTTTAAGAGGTAAACATATAGACTCTGGAGAATATTTAGTACCTATTTCCAATGTTCTTTTACTACATCTTGGCGGCAATATAACTTCTTGGTTTAAATCTTCTAACACCCCTTTAATAGCTATATAAACATTACCCATGTGTGGAAAAGTAATTTTCACCTGAACCCCTCCATTTTATCATATCTACAAATGCCTCTATCCTTGTATTAATACCAGCTTCACCTGTGTGCTCATCTATAGTTAATATCATAAAGGGAATTCCCTTTTTTTGTGCTTCCCTTTGTACTATGTCAATCAATATAGAATCTAATCCACATCCAAAAGATGATATATATATTATCCCATTAATAGTATCTTCATATAATCTATTAATAGCAGTCCCTATTATTTTTCGCCCTGTTGTCCAAAACATCTTATTCTTAAATACTTCTTCTAAATTTCTCGTATCATTATCATCTAGCATATTCATAGTAATAGGTTCTATATTCATCCTTTTTATTTTATTTAAAATATCCATATTTAAATATTTATCTTCTATATTATACGAATGCCCTAATACTAACATTTTTAATTTGCTGTTTTCAAACAACTTTCTTGAAAATATATCTTTTGATTTATAAAATTCTTTAATACTGTCTTCATAAGCTTTTAATATTTTAAATGGATTATTAGAAAAATACTTTCCACTATTAAGTACAGCCTTTATCAATGCCTTTTTTCCTTCTCTGATATTGATCTTAGGAGATATAATCGGTGGAATATCTTCTATAGAATGTTTTACCATTTCCGCTATACCTAAAATTTTAGGACATTCAAACTCTCCATCTCCTAAACTTATTATTTTAGGTATAAATAGATAATCAACTTCTTTTTTTATCTGCTGAACATGACCATGATATATCTTTATAGGTAAACATGCCCCTTCTACACAACATTTAACACCATAATCTAAAATATTTTTATTAGTATCAGTTGAAGTAATAACTTGTACTCCTAACATTTCAAAAAAATTTTTCCATATAAAATGGTAATCATAATAATGTAATCCTTTGGGTATCCCTATTTTTTTAATAGTACCCCTCCTAACTATATAATTTTTATACCATTTTTTATTATTGACTGAATTCATCAAAACTATAACTAAATAAATTTAAACATAAAAAAAGACCTTGAAAACAAAGTCTCGGATTATTACCAGATCTATTATCACGATAATAAAAAATAAAAGCTAGTAGTTGATAAGGAAAACCTATAGGATTTTCCTTATCAACTACTAGCTACTAACCACGAACTACTAACTATTTTCTACTCCTTTTTAGAACTACACATATTAGATGATGGACAAGAAGAACAACCACTACATTGACCTTTAGTCCTATTCCTTATATGTTTATTTATAACATATATACTATATCCCGCTATGAGCAAGGTCAGTAACACGGTAACAAAAGTTCCCATAAAATCATCTCCTTAATTGCTCCAAAACAATTTCCAATATCCTAACTTATTAAAATAGTAAAATACCTATTCTATAAACCATAAACGCAACAATCCATGCTACAGCAAACTGATAAACCATAGAAAAAATTGCCCATTTCCAAGAGTTAGTTTCCCTCCTTATAACTGCTATAACAGCTACACAAGGTGTATATAATAAAATAAAAACTAACAGGGCATATGCAGATACACTTGTAAACTCAGGTCCTAAAGCCTTGGCAAATTCTATTACATTGGGCGTCTCTCCTAAACCATATATTATAGATAAATTACTTACTACAACCTCTTTAGCCAGTAATCCCGTTATAAGAGATAGTCCCATCTGCCAAGTACCAAACCCTATAGGTTTAAATATAGGGGCTATAATTTTACCAAACTGAGCCCCAAAACTACTAGCCATATCTGAAGGGCCTGAAATATTAAATCCTAATATAATCCAAAGAATAATTGATGCTGCAAATATAACTGTAGATGCCTTAGTTAAGAACCCTTTCACTTTATCCCAAACATTTATAACTACACCTTTCAATGTAGGCATCCTATATGGGGGAAGTTCCATAAGTAATGCACTGGATTCTCCTCTAAATAATGTCTTTTTAAATATAAGCCCCATAATAATAGCTATAATTATTCCTAATATATATAAAGAAAAAACTACTTTAGATTCATTTCCTGGGAAAAACGCAGATGCAAACAATGTATATACAGGTAGTCTTGCACCACAAGACATAAAAGGATTAATTAAAATTGTAGTCAGTCTATCTTTCTCATCTTCTAAGGTTCTTGTTCCCATAATAGCAGGTACATTGCACCCAAATCCCATTATCATAGGAATAAAGGCCTTTCCATTTAATCCTATCTTCCTCATAGCTTTATCCATTATAAATGCAACTCTAGCCATATAACCACTATCTTCAAGTATTGATATAGCTATAAATAGAAATGCTATATTAGGTAAAAAAGTAAGTACTCCTCCTACACCGCCAATTATTCCATCCACTATTAATGATATTAGCCATGGCGCCACAGACATATTGTTTAATAAATCCGATACATATAAAGTCAAAACTTGACTAAAAAATATATCTATTTTTTCTAGAAAAAATCCTCCTGCAGTAAATGTAAACCAAAATACCCCATACATCATTAATGCAAAAATAGGTAACGCAAAATATCTATTCATCAACACTCTATCTATTTTATCCGATATTGTATCTTCATCTTCGCCTTTTTTGGTTACAACATTAGAAACGATTCCATCTATCAGTTCATATCTCTTATCCGCAACTGTCACATTATTATTCATTCTTCCTGTATATAACTTTTTTAAATCTTTATTATATACAATAGACTCTAAATCTTTATCCCCTTCAAGTATCTTTATAACAATACCTCTAATATTAGAACCACTAAAACTTCCTTCTTTTATAATTTCATTAGATAATTCATCTATATATCTTTCTATATCTTGTCCATAATTAAAATCTTTTGGTTTAAATATCTCTTTGCCTTCTATAAAATCTATCACTTTGTCTAATAATTCATTTATGCCTTTTCCCTTTCTAGCAATCACAGGAATTATAGGCACACCCAATTCTTTTTGCAATAATTGAAAATCTATTTCAATTCCTCTATTTTCAGCTACATCTATCATATTTAATGCAACAATAACAGGTTTACCTAATTCTATTAGTTGTAAAGTCAAATACAAATTTCTAGCTAAATTAGAGCCATCAACTATATTTATTATGACATCAGGATCGCCTTCCATTATATAATCTCTAGCCACCCTTTCTTCCAGTGAAAAAGGCAATAAACTATAAGTTCCTGGCAAATCGACTATATTTAAATTATAATTATTGTACTTTTTTTTACCTTCTTTTCTTTCTACTGTAACTCCTGGCCAGTTTCCCACATATTGTTTCGAACCAGTTAGTTGATTAAACATTGTAGATTTACCGCTATTGGGATTACCTGCAAGTGCTATATTCACTGTTCTATCCAAGTATTATGCCTCCTTAAACTCTAGCCCCTAGTTTATATAATTTCCTCAACTAATATTTTTTCAGACATACCTCTTCCTATGGCTAGCTTTGTATCTCTTAATTTTATAACTACTGCTCCATTTAGATTGTTGGCTACTATCTTAAACTCTACTCCCATTGTTAATCCCATATCTTGAAGCCTTTTTCTAAATTTATGGCCCCATGATATATCTCTTAATATAACTTTTTGACCTGATTTTACAAATGATAGTGGCATATCCATTCCTCCTAAATATGATGATAACGATTATCATTTTCGTACTTTAATACTATCAAATAGTAAAAAAAATGTCAATAAGAATTTAATTTGAACAGGAAAAAATCTGCACTTAAGCAGACTTTTCATATCTATTCATTATCTTTGCAATATCATTCATAATAATTGTTTTTTTAATATTATCAGTGCTGAACTCAATACTACTTTTTAAATATTTATAGAAATCTTCTGGTCCTTCAAAGGGCTTGTCTAATAGTGATAATATCTTTTTCATCCTGGCTTTTCTTTGTATATTAGTCATAGATTTCATATTTCTATCCATGAAATCTATGAAGTTTTCAATATTTTCCTCTAAATAATACTCATCAACTTCTTCTCTATCGTCATAAATCATTAAGACTTCTTCTTCTATATAATAATCATTAAAATATGCCAAGATCTTTTGAACTTCCATTATAATTTGTAATATTTCATCATCTTCATCATTTTCATCATAATATCTTTGTAATAATTCTGTGAAACCATAGTTAGATTGTACAAAATCCTCTTTAATATTGTCTATACTTTTTTCATATTTTTGAAAAAAATCTTTATTATTAGAAAACTTCTTACTTTCATACAAATTCATTAACCCTTTTTGTAAATTAACATAATCTTTAACCTTAAAGGTTTCATTATCAACTTTTAATTCTTCTATTAAAATTATTCTATTTAAAATCATTCCACACTGTCTAATTATACCATAAATCAAATTAATTTCTCCAATAAATTCTTTTATGCTTTGATACCTTTTGCTTATGTAATCAATTGACTTTTCAGGATAATTATCTCTTTTAAAATTTTGAGTATTTCTAAAAAATCGGTCAAATGAACATCCATAATCCTTCCCTAATGTCCCATTAAAAGTAGTTCTATACCTTTTAAGAACTATGTCTACCTCAATCCTACTACTATGCTTAAGTCCGTTAAATATACTTTTTCTAACGATATCATAATATTTATCTCTTGTCATTCTAAATGGTAAGACCTCTATTATATCCTTAATTTTATCATAGAGCATGTCCATATCCTGTGTTAAAAATTTCAAAACATCTTCATAAAATTGATTCAAATTAAATGTATTTTCATAGACAAGATTTTGGTTTCCATGTTTCAATATATCTTCAAGTATATCCTTTATATAATCTAATTCTATAAGATATAGAGAAATAACCTCTATATGATTTATGCATTGAGCTCTTAATCTCTTCAAATTTGATATTTTTTCATGGGAGCTACTTTTTCCATTTACTAAATCTATTTCTTCTTGGACCCTATCTATAAATTCATCTAAATTCTCGTTATCATTTTGCAATTCATCAAGCCTTAAATCCTCCGTATTTCTTATTTCTTGTATCTCTTTATTCATCTCTAGTATTTCTATTTTAGATAATAGATACACATAATCAACTATTTTTTCTTTTTCTAATGCTATTTTATTAATTAACTCTCTACTATTACTTTCTTTGTGTTCACAAGTTTTAGATTGCATAATAAAATCACCCTTTTATTCTAATATAAGTATAGAAATCAGTCTTTATAAGAATCCATAGCCTTTTTTATTCCTCCGATAAATTGTTTATAAGTATCTAGTTCTTCCCTAGGAAGGAATCCTTCTTCATATAATATATTTATCAATGTTCCAAAACTATACATATTGGCATTAAATTTTAAACTACCATTATTAACATTACTAAAATAACTATTTATTTTTTCATTTAAATTATATTCACCTTTTAATCTTTCTAGTCCGTTTCTCAATATATTTTCACATTCTTTATATTTTTTTTGTTTATAATAAATAAATCCTTTATTTAAGTAAAAATTGCTTATAACGTCAGTATCAAGCTCAGAAAGAATATCTCCTTGACTTTCTATATCTATATAATCTTTCAGGGCTTCTTGATATTTTTTGTTTTCCATATATATCTTAGACTTAAGAAATACGACATCAAGTTTTTCTTCCATATCTTTAACTAAATTATACCATTTATCTAACCCTTTTATTATTAATTCCTTATTGTCAAGATGTTTAATAGCCAATTGTAAAATTAATTTAGATTCATTGGCATTCAAATCATCTCTAGCTATAAAATCATCAATCATTTCTTTTGCTAGTTTTAAATTCTGTTTTTCATCAAAGCCACCATACTGTAACAAATAATAGTTAAGACCAGCTATATTCCAATAGTCCTGCTCTTTCAAAGATTTCAATGTACTTATTGGCTCCTCATCGTATAAATGTCTTTCTTCATATGGTATAACTTTAACCATAGATTCATATTCTAATGTGGATATTGCTCTCTTATATAGTAAATCTTTTCTTTCTGTATAAGTTTCAAAATAATCCCCAAAAAACATAAATTTACTATCATAGATACTAGTATTTAGATGAATTTTATTTAAAAATCCATCCTTCAAAAAGTCCATTTCATATACTATTCTTCTCATTATTGTGGCAGCCTCAGCCCTAGTTACCTTTTCTTTAGGCATAAAATTACCATTGCTATAACCTAATATTATTTTATTTTTAGCCATATCTTTTATTTGATCATAATACATATAATTATAATTTAAATCTTTAAACTCTATAGCTTCTTTTTTTAAAGGAGGCATAGTAAAAAAACTAGATAATAATACAGCTTCTTCTCTAGTTATAAATTTATTTGGATAAAATCTATCTCCAGGAAATATATCTTTAAAATTTATATCTTTATTTTGTATATCTATATATTTTTGTAAAGTCTTTATATTTTTGTATGCCCAAAAGGTTTCATCAATATCACTGTAATCTTGAGAATCTAATGATTTGTCATTTGAAATATTTATATTATTATCCATAAATATAGATTTTTCATTGACAGCTCTATACAAAATAGCTGCGAATTCAGCTCTAGTTATATTATTATCAGGCTTAAATGTCCCGTCTTCGTATCCTAAAAACAATTCCATTTCATTACTAGACCACAATATCTCATTTTGGGCCCAATGTCCAAAGATATCAATAAAATAAGTATATGCCCATACACTGTTAATATTAAATATAGATAAAATAAGTATTATAACAGCTAGAACAATTGTTTTATTTTTCATAGATTTATCCCCCTCATAGTCAAAAGCAAACATAATCTCAATATAAAAGCATATTATTATTGTTATAATCTATTATATCTGTCAATTCACCCACATACAATTTAAATATTTATTACAATTTTTCTAATACTTAATATATTTTTCTATTGTTTTAACTTCATCATCATTTATATTGTATAAATTGTAAAAGAAAGTATCTATATAGTATTTGTTTTTATTTATTAAATGATTATACTTGTCTATATTATCTTTATTCATAATTCTTTCATTATATTTTAATATATCTTTCACTTTTTCTTCAACCATATAGCTATCCTTTGTAAATTTTATTTTCAAAGTCTTCAATTTATTAGGATAATATTCATATAATCTTTCGCCAACTTTTTTGCCAACAACTTTAAAATAGAATTCAAATATCTTAGAATTTAGATACCCTAAGATATATTCAATAGAAAAATCTTCTATTCCTTCTTTTACTTTAGCTAAATATACATCTGCACTAGATAATACATTATTATAATCTATTGTAAACCTATTAGCTTCAGCTTTAAAGGGAAATACTATCTTAGGTGATTTGAAGATCTCTATATTTCTTCCCCATTGTATTTCATACCACTTCCTTATATTTCTTTCACATTCTCGCCTTGAAGAAAGTCTATCTTTATATTTTAAAAGTCTTTTAGTTATATTGGGATAGTAATCTATGTTTTTTATAAGGTTAGTATAAATCAAATATTTATTAGTATCTTTCATACCATAACTTAGTATATCGCTATTTTTTATCCATGGCAAAATTACATCTTCTTCTAGACTTTCATTTTCTATATTTTCTTTATACACAACAAATGCCTTATCAAGCCCTGTAATTATGCCTTGACTAAAATTACATATTTGACTAAGGATTGTATCACCTTTTTTTTCTATTTTATCATAAATTTTACTCTCTTTACTAGTTATTAATCTCCACTCTCTATCATTAAGACTTTCATAATTTATCATGAATTTCTTTTTATTTAGTAATTTATCACTTTTTCTATATATATCTATTTTAATTTCATTTCTTTTTTTTTCTTTTTTTACTAACTTAATTATTACTGGGCTTATACCCACATCTTTAAATACTTTTATTCCATTAAAATCAGATATATTTTTTATACAAAATTTTTCTTTTATGTATATTCTTAAATCCCTTGCAGAAGGGGATTCTAAAAAATATCTAGACGTAATAAAAGATAATACCCCATTTTTTTTCAACAAATCAAAACCTTTTTTAAAAAAACAATAAGATATGTCCCCTTTATCTGAATATATATCGCTGTAGTTTTTTTTCAATTGAATTCTATATTGTTTATCTATCTTTTTATGCCCAATATAAGGAGGATTTCCTATGACTAAATCAAACACACATCTATATTTGTTATTAGAATCAATATTCATATTCTCATAAAATCTTTCCAATAAAATATCTACATTAAAGACATTGGGATTAATTTTCTGAACACTATTTAACTTTAATATTAAAGACACTTTAGTCATAAAAACTGCAAATTCATCTATATCTGTTCCCCATAAATTATTTTTAATTATAAAATTTTCGATTCCTTTGTCATATTCCTCAGCTATCTCATGATTCTTTTCTAATATATCTTTTTTATATAAGTTAAATATATTTTTCATTCTTCTAAGTGACTCTAATAAAAAATATCCTCCCCCACATGCAGGATCTATTATTTTATAATAAGGATCTTTAACTATTTTATTTTCATCTATACTATTGTTTACTATTTCTTTAACTATATTAGAAGGGGTATATATCTGCCCCAATACTTTTTTATCTTTTTTAGTCATAATTCCCTGATATATCTCACCTAATAATATATTAGATATATCTTTAGTGGGAATTTTTTTTATATAATTTAGTAATTCATTCTTTGTTTCCAAAGAAATATCTAGATTTGGTAATCCTTTATTGCAATATGAAAATTTATTATTGAATTTAAAACATAAAAGTATATTTCCTATATAATATATTAAGCCCTTCAATGTATTAATATCAAATTCTTTATTCTTCTTTTTTTCTTTTTTTAAAATTTCTATTATTCTATTTGTATGAATCATTTCTTCCATAAACGTGCCTCCCAAGCAAAATCTTTATATACCCATTATATATTAATGCTTATATATTATAAAGAAAACCTGATATCTATCTTATAATTTGTTATAATAATTATTATATTTATTTTAAGGAGTGATTCATTATGGAATATATAACCAAAACATATATGGATAAACTTTATATACCAGCTAAGTTAAAACAAGAATTTTTAAATAAAAAAGTATGCTTTTTTGATATAGAAACTACAGGCTTCAATAGAAATAAAAACTATATAACTATAATTGGCATTGTATATTATAAAAATTCAAAAAAAATTATCAAACAATATTTTGCAGATACTTTAAATGATGAATATCTTTTATTAGAAAAGTTTTTGTGTGATTTTACTAACTTTGATACATATATTTCCTATAATGGAGATTTGTTTGATATCCCTTTTATAAATGCTCGACTAAAAAAATATAATTTTAATTATACAATTTCAAAGCATAAAAGTATTGACATAATAAATATAGTCAAAAAATATAGAGACATTTTAGGGTTAGAAAAATATAGACAAAAAGATATAGAAAAAATGCTTAATATAAACAGAAGTGATAAAATTTCTGGAAAAGATATGGTTAAACTTTATTTCAATTACTTAGAAACTCAAAATAGAGAAACTAAAGATATTATTTTGAAACACAACTTAGATGATATCTATTATCTCCCTGAAATCTTAAAAATATATGATCTTATAAATGATAAGTTGAGATTTGAAATTATATTAAATAATAAAAGCAACATTAATTTTAATATAAAGCAAATAGATGTGATTGACAATTCACTATTTATTGTCGGAACTTCTTCTATTATAAATATCCCAAAACAAATATATTTTTGTGGGAATACAAATTTAGAATGGAACACCAAAGAAGGGAACTTTAAATTTAATATGCTCTTACAAGAAGGTAATCTGTCAACTGGTCAAAAATGTTTTTTCATAAATAAAAATTCTTTTGATTTTACTATAGAATTATTAGACAATAGTAAATATAATGTGCCTGAAAATATTATTATAATAAAAGACAAAAAAAATTATTTTATAGAAAATATTAAAAAAATTATTCATGAAACAATAGTAAATATAATGTAAAAAACTTTGCTGTTAACAGCAAAGTTTTTTATGGTGCCCAGAGGCGGAATCGAACCACCGACACGGGGATTTTCAGTCCCCTGCTCTACCGACTGAGCTATCTGGGCATATTATATACATCTTGGTGGGCTTAGGTGGACTCGAACCACCGACCTCACGCTTATCAGGCGTGCGCTCTAACCTGCTGAGCTATAAGCCCAAAAGTGGTCGGGGTGGCAGGATTTGAACCCGCGGCCCTCTGGTCCCAAACCAGATGCGCTACCAAACTGCGCTACACCCCGACTTTTAAAATGTATATGGTGGGCCTTCAGGGACTCGAACCCCAGACCTACCGGTTATGAGCCGGGCGCTCTAACCAACTGAGAAAACCACGTCCGTCGACTTTTTTTGTCGACTCTTAATATGTTACCACGTTTCTTGTTTATTGTCAACACTTTTTTATCATTATTTTTTTATAATGTCTGTAATGTTTTAACAACGGATATAATAATATCATCTTTACAAATAAGTGTCAAGGACTTTTTATGAGTTTTTCTATAGATATTTTAGCCTTTCTATTTAATTATATTAAATAGAAAAAACTGTAATATCTTATTTAATATATATATAGCAGGAACACCTAAATAAAATTTCTTCTTTCTCAATTTATGCTTATAAATTATCATTCCTATCATTATACCAGAAGCTCCTCCTAAAAATGCCGTAATTATCAAAGTAGATTCTTTTATTCTCCACTCTTGATTCTTTGCTTTTTTCTTGTCTAAAAACATATTTATTATTGCAAATATATTTATAATCAAAAAGTAAAAATAAAATACCCATTGATATAAAGTTATATTTTCAAATATCCCAATTATATATTTCATATATAAACATCTCCAAAATTAATTCAATAAAAAAACTCCTCATCAATCAAGATAGGAGCTTATGGTGCCCAGAGGCGGAATCGAACCACCGACACGGGGATTTTCAGTCCCCTGCTCTACCGACTGAGCTATCTGGGCAAACAAACATATATATTTTGTATAAAATATATGGTGGGCCTTCAGGGACTCGAACCCCAGACCTACCGGTTATGAGCCGGGCGCTCTAACCAACTGAGCTATTATATACATCTTGGTGGGCTTAGGTGGACTCGAACCACCGACCTCACGCTTATCAGGCGTGCGCTCTAACCTGCTGAGCTATAAGCCCAAAAGTGGTCGGGGTGGCAGGATTTGAACCCGCGGCCCTCTGGTCCCAAACCAGATGCGCTACCAAACTGCGCTACACCCCGATATTTATATTGGCAGGGGTAGCAGGACTCGAACCCACGGCGCTTGGTTTTGGAGACCAACGCTCTACCAACTGAGCTATACCCCTGTATAGAATATTTTAGTGGTGGGCCTTCAGGGACTCGAACCCCAGACCTACCGGTTATGAGCCGGGCGCTCTAACCAACTGAGCTAAAGGCCCACTAAAATGGCGGAGAAGGAGGGATTTGAACCCTCGCGCCCCGTAAAGGACCTACTCCCTTAGCAGGGGAGCCTCTTCAGCCACTTGAGTACTTCTCCATAAATTCTTGGCGGAGAGGGTGGGATTCGAACCCACGTGGGCTTACACCCTAACGGTTTTCAAGACCGCCCCGTTATGACCACTTCGGTACCTCTCCCTATATGGTGACCCATCGGCGACTCGAACGCCGGACACCCTGATTAAAAGTCAGGTGCTCTGCCAACTGAGCTAATGGGTCATATTTTAATTGATTATGGCATTATTCTTTAATAACTAGCCCAATTTTGTGCTATTTACTAAGCGATTCGCACAAAACCTAAAGCATGTTTTGGCTCCCTGCTTATGCCAACTGAGCTAATGGATCATTTATGGCTGGGGCGGCAGGACTCGAACCTACGCATACTAGAGTCAAAGTCTAGTGCCTTACCGACTTGGCGACGCCCCAACATATGGTGCACCTGGGAGGATTCGAACCCCCGGCACACGGATTAGAAGTCCGTTGCTCTATCCTACTGAGCTACAGGTGCCTAACT